>JAZOVO010000083.1:0-28492 GCA_045658745.1 Acutalibacteraceae bacterium
TTTGAATGAAATCGGACTTTCAGAAAACTTAGATATTTTAATACCTGAACCTCAACCAAATTATAAGGCTTTGTTCGAGAAACAGAAAATAAGAAAACGTGCGCGACCGAACAAGAAAAAAGCTGATGACACTTGGATTTGGGGAGAAGATAAGGTAAACAATAACATTATCTAAACTCGAAAAAATATATAACATTACAAAGTTTTATCGGTATAGAAGCAAAAACTATTGACTTAAGCATAGTTTTTCGATATACTTTAGGTAACGGAGGTGGTCAGAATGATTTTAAGACCGGATTATATTAATGCAATTACTCCTTTTATAGATGCACCGCTTGTGAAAATTCTTGCCGGTGTCCGTCGATGCGGTAAATCAACAATTTTTGAAATGTTAGTACAGGAAATCAAAAATAAAGGTGTTTCTCCCGATAACATTATTGAAAGAAAATATAACAATCCTGATTATGACGACTTTACGGCAAAAAAGATGTATACCGATTTAAAAGATGCCATAAAAGAAAAAGGAAGATGCTATCTTTTCCTTGACGAGCTTCAGGAAATCAGCGGCTGGGAAAAGACTGTAAACTCTCTTATGGAAGACTTTGATGTTGATATATATGTTACAGGCTCAAACTCAAAGCTGATGTCAAGTGAAATATCAACATATTTAACAGGCAGATATGTTCTGATTCCTGTTTACACTCTTTCTTTTAAGGAATATCTGACTTTTAAAAACAAGGATATTAAAAATGCTCGAGAAGCATTTGATGAATATGTGCAGTACGGTGGCTTTCCTATTGTGGGCATAAGCGATTTTGATACAAAATCAGCATATCAGGTTGTTGAGGGGATTTATGCTTCTGTAATAACGAGAGATATTTCTAAAAGACACAAGATAAGAAACAAAGATCTGTTTGACAGAGTTGTAAGATATATTATTGAAAATGTACGTCTGACGTTCTCTGCTTCTTCAATAGTAAAATTTCTTAAAAGTGAAAACAGAAGTCTTTCTGTTGAAACGATATATAATTATCTCAAATGGCTTAGTGAAGCATTCATCATCTATCCCTGCAAAAGATATGATTTGCAAGGTAAGGCAATCCTGAAAACTCAGGAAAAATATTATCTTTCCGATATTTCAATAAAATACAGCTTACAAGGCTTTGACAGAAAAATGTTGTCAGCTGTTTTTGAGAACATTGTTTTTCTTGAAATGAAACGCAGAGGCTATGATGTCTATATCGGTAAAAACGGTACTAAAGAAATAGATTTCATCGGTGTTCGCAGGGAGGAAAAGATTTATGTTCAGGTTTGCGTTGAACTGCCCACCGAATCAACAAGAGAAACAGATAACCTTATGGAAATCAAAGACCACTATCACAAATATGTCGTTTGCAGAGATACACTTGCAATCGGCAACGATAACGGAATTGAAATTACACATGTTGCAGATTTTCTGTTGAGAGAAAAATGGTGATAAAATTACAGCGTGCGGAGTAAAATCAGCACGCTGTTCTTTCGTTATTTTATTGGAAATAATTGTGATACACTTCATTGATAGATTCAATGTATACTATAAAGGATGGGTGGTCATAGTTATTGCTTGTAAGATACTGATTCTTTTTCTTTAAGTAACATTCCCGAACTTCAAGCCACAAACCGTTATCCTTTATTGCTTTTGCTTTTTTACTTAAACCCTTTGAATCGCGAGATAAATTCCATATCCACTGGTGCGTTTCCATAAAACTTGTTTTTATATGTTTTAAACGATGCCAACCATACTGGTCTTCGCGAACAATAGCAAGATCAATGCTAAAATCAGTATGATTTCCTTTGATGAAATAACGACGTTCTGTTGTCAAAGCAGACGTTGAGTCGTAGCAGTCACTCCAACCGTTGTTATCTAAAACAATGTTAAATTGCTTCATAATATATTCTTTAATGCTCCGACCATCATTAATATCAATGCCACGGCATTGAACTATGCATAAATTATAATCGAGGTCAATTGGCTCATTTGCATTCTGCGTTATTAAATTTTTAGCACCGCTACCGACCAAGTGAATGTCAACCTGCATAACGGAATCGTTATTTATTTGTTGCTTGAGTTGATTCATAATATCCGAGCAAACCCGTTTCATATTTCCCAAAAATGCTTTGTCTTTGACATAATGATACATATATTATTTCTCCTTCTTTGCCCATACCAACCCATTTAACATCAAGGTTAAATCATTACAGTATAATCATGGATAGCTTTATTGTCAAGTGTTTTTTGAAAATTCTATCAAAAAAGCACTATATAGTCTTCCTTTCATTGCAACCACCCCATAGCTGCACCCATAATTGAAGTGCCAAAAACCCAGTAAAATCAAGGGTTTCGGGATTTTGAAAAAATTTATGGTTTTCTCTTGACATTTACCCCCGCCGCCCGCAAAACCATCTCCGATTTTCTCCGTGACACAAACACCCTGCCGTCCGACTATGATATGATTCTCACGGGTGACCTCGGCCTTGTGGGCAGCCGTCTTCTGCGTGAGCTTATGCAAAAAGAGGACAACCTTGATATTTCGGCGGTGCATCAGGATTGCGGACTGATGATTTTTGACCGTGATAATCAGGATGTCCACGCAGGCGGGTCGGGGTGCGGCTGCTGCGGAAGCGTCCTTTGCAGTCACATCCTTGATGAAATGCGTAAGGGCAGGATAAGAAATTTTCTTTTTGTTGCTACGGGAGCGCTGATGTCGCCCGTTTCCTCAAGGGAAGGGGAGAGTATCCCAGGAGTGGCTCACCTTTTACATTTTGTTATCTGATTGGAGTGATTTTTATGAAATATGCAAAGCATTTAAAATGCCTTTGTTTTATCGGCAAGTGCAGTAAGTACCTTTATTACACAAAAAAGGTGCTTTGCATTTCTGCGATTATTATTGCGGCGATGCTTGGAATAAAGCTGCTCGGTATGGGGAAGTGCGGTTGTAAAATGCTTCGGGAGCTGATATGATGGAAATTATAATTATGCTTTTAAAAGCTTTTGTTGTAGGTGGGCTTATCTGCGTTATCGGTCAGCTTCTGATTGATTATACAAAGCTGACACCTGCAAAAATACTTGTGATGTTTGTTGTAGTGGGAGTTATCCTCGGCGCCTTCGGTATTTACGAAAAAATTGCTGACTTCGGCGGTGCAGGTGCAACGGTGCCGCTGACGGGATTTGGATACAACCTTGCAAAGGAAACGAAAAAGGCTGTTGATGAGGAGGGCTTGCTCGGTGCTTTAAGCGGACCTCTTTCGGCGGCATCGGTGGGTACGATGGCGGCTATTATCTGCGGATTAGTGGCTTCGGTTTTTGCAAGACCGAAGGATAGGAAATAAAAAAAGCGGAAAAATGGAAAGTTCTTTGGGTTACCTTTCTTTCAAGAAAGGTAACGCCCCGCGGCGAGCGAGAAAAACAATTCAACAATAAGCAAAGGTCACGGATTTTTCTCTGATATCCGTGGCCTTTTTATAGAAAATTTTATTATGACCTCGCCGGTCGGGCGTTACTTTTTTTGTAAAAAAAGTAACCAAAAAAACTTTTCGTTTTTGCTTCTTTACAATACCGCCTCAAACAGTCTCTCCACCGCTTCCTTCATCTTCTCTCTCTCAATTCCCGAATAGTTGATAACCAGCGTGTGCTCCTTACTGTTCCCGCTGTCAAAATAATACTGACTGAGACACGATACATTGATTCCCTTCACCCTCGCTCTTCGCATCAGCTCACCGTCACTTAAATCCGTCCTGACCGTCAAAAGAAAATGCAACCCCGAGTTTTCCTCGGTTACGGTCACCCTTTCGTAAAGCGGGTGACTTTTTATCGTTTCCATCATACCGTCACGCTGGGTGCGGTAAAAGTTTCGCATTCGGTTGATGTGCTTTTCAAAAAAGCCCCTTTTTATAAAGGATGCAAGAGTGTACTGCTCAAAGTTAGCTACCGTGCAGGAGTAAAAGCTAAGCTTCTCGTTGTACTTTTTCATAAGCTCCTCGGGCAAAACCATATAGCTGATTCGTATAGTTGGTGTCAGCGACTTTGAAAAGGTGTTTATGTAAATTACCTTTTCGAGTACATCAATGCTCTGCAGAGAAGGGATAGGCTTACCTAAAAGACGGAACTCGCTGTCATATTCGTCCTCGATAATATACCTGTCCTTAGACTTGGACGCCCAGGATAAAAGCTCGTAACGGCGGCTGACGGGAGTTACAATGCCCGTGGGAAAGTGGTGCGACGGTGAAATATGAAGCACATCGGCGTTGCTCTTTTCAAGCATATTCATATCAATGCCGTGGCTGTCAAGGGGGACGTGCACACAGTCAACCTCGTTAGCCTTGTATATGTGATAAATCTTTCTGTAGCCGGGGTCCTCAAGGGCGTAGCGCTTGCTCCTGCCCAAAAGCTGAATAATCAGCGAGTAAAGATACTCCGTACCCGCACCGATGATAATGCGGTCGGCGCTGACCTTCATTCCGCGGAACTGAAAAAGGTAATCGGCTATTGCTTTGCGAAGCTCATATATTCCCGTTGACGGTGAACTGACCATAAGCTTTTTTTGCTCATCTGACATTGTTTCTCGCATCAGCTTTGTCCAGGTGACAAAGGGAAAGTTGTCACTTGCGGCGTTGTTGCGGACAAAATCGGCAAAAAAATCCTCACTTTTTTTGGTGGGGGAGCTGCTTATGCTTTCTGTCACGGATTCCTTTACTGCCTTTGAAGATGCAATGTGTGACACATAAAAGCCGCTTTTCGGCACAGAGTAAATATACCCCTCCGCCGTAAGCTGGCCGTAGGCAGACTCAACGGTTATGGTGCTGATATCAAGGTTTTTTGCAAGGGCGCGCTTTGAGGGAAGCTTTTCATCGGGCGCAAGGCGGAAGGAGAGAATATCCTCCTTGATGCAATTGTAGAGATACTCGTAAAGGCTCATACCGTTGCGGTTTTCAAAGGAATAAGTGAGCATAAATTTTCACCTCAACTGACTATATAAATTAAACTGATTTTGGTTATTTTAATAAGGTCACAAATAGTATAATATATAGAAAGTGATTTGTAAATATTATTTTTAAATAAAGTAAGGTGTTTTAAATGAAAAGAATCGTAACAATTCAGGATATCTCCTGCGTGGGCAAATGCTCACTTACCGTTGCACTTCCCATTATTTCCGCAATGGGCGTTGAGGCCGCTATTATTCCTACGGCTGTGCTTTCAACCCACACAATGTTCCCCGAGTTTACAGTAAAGGATCTTACAAGTGAAATCAAGCCTATCTCCGAGCATTGGAAAAGAGCGGGCTTTAAGTTTGACGGCGTTTACACGGGCTATCTCGGCTCCTTTGAGCAGATTGACCTTATGAAGGAGTTCTTCGATGACTTTAAAACAGAGGACAACATTATCCTTGTTGACCCCGCAATGGCTGACAACGGTAAGCTTTATCCCGCCTTTGATGAAAGCTATGCAAAATATATGGCTACCCTTTGTGCCAAGGCTGATATGATTGTTCCCAATGTTACCGAGGCTTGCTTTATGCTCGGAAAGGAATACAAGGAAAAGTACGATGAAGCTTACATAAAGGAGCTTTTAAGCGGTCTTTCGGCTCTCGGTGCAAAAATCTCCGTGCTTACGGGTGTCGGCTTTGAAGAGGGTAAAACGGGCGTTATGGGCTATGACCGAATCAACGACGAGTATTTCTATTTTGAGCAGCCCAAGCTTCCCTGCTCCTACCACGGCACGGGTGACATTTTCTCAAGCACCTGCATGGGCGCAATGACCCTTGGTCTTGACTGGAAAAAGGCGCTTACTGTTGCGGCAAAGTATACTGCAGAGTGTATCCGCGTTACCTTTGAAACACCGGGCTCGAATACATACGGTGTTGATTTTGAGAGGGTCGTACCGTATTTACTTGAGTTATTGGGCGAATAAAAAAGAAAAGTTTTGGTCAAGCTTTTACAAAAGCTTTCTGGGCATCGTCGCCAAAGCGCCGCCGGTGGCGGATGCAGCGAGGCGAGGATGGCGCAGCGGTCAAAATCGCTCGGCGCTTCAAGCCGATAAGCGATTTTGGGAACCGCAAGAGGGATAAGGGGTGAACCCCCTTACACTTAATAAACAGATAAGGTCACGGAAAAGTGTAGAGCTTCCGTGACCTTGTTTCATATGTGATATTGTTTCCATCGCTCGCCGCGGGGCCTACTTTCTTGTAAGAAAGAACCAAAGAACTTTACTCATTAAAAAGCCCATCGCTTTTGCGATGAGCTTTTTTCAATTATGCATTTGTTTCTGAAATGAAGTCAGCGTCCATGCAGGAGCAGGAAACATAGTTTTCTCTGTCGTCTGCGTTCTTAGCCTTTTTCTTTTCGATAAGCTTTGTAACAGCAAAGTAAATACCTGCAACTGCTGCTGCAACAGCAAGGATAATAGCTACAATTTTTGCAATCTTCTTGAATGTTTCCATGGTTAATTCCTCCGTGAAATTTTATTACTTTATAATTATATCATTGAGACTTCATCAAGTCAATAGTTTTCACGCTTTAATTATAAGTAAAGGTGTAATTACTTGTGTAATCGCCCTCCATCTGCATTGTTACCTCAACAATCATTTTACCTGCTCCGCCGCCCTTTGAAACAAGCTTATGCTCCATTGAAGTAATTCTGTTCTGACTGTCAAAGGTAGCAGTAATTGTCGTCGGTGCATAGCTGATGTTCATTTCCGTAAGCGTTGCGTTTGCGGGAAGACGGGATGTCATATCAATAATCTCAACCATTGTTGAAAGGTTGGGAGCGGGGGAATAGAGAGTCTGTTCTTCAGGCTGAATTGTAAGCTCTACGGTGTAGCCACCGTCTGCTGTGGGTGATGCCACGGCATTGGTAACGGCGTTGATATCAACCTGAGCCGCTGTGTTAAGGGGGGCAATTACCGCGTTCGGAGTTTTGCCCGTTGCAGCGTCAACACCTCCAACAAAGGTGTAGCTTTCAGGTTCAGGAGGTGCAATTAGGTTGTTTGCAAATGCCATAACCGCGCTTTTAAATGCACTTGCACCGGACATTTGTACATCAGTGATTGTTACATTGAGGGTGTCGTTCTGATACATTGAAAAGTTCTGTGTGTTTTTCAGTGTGTTGACACCGTTGATGTAAGCGTTGATGATTTCGGCTTTGCCCTGAGGCGTAATGCCTGCCTGAGTAGTGGGTTGTGTGGTAGGCTGTGCTGTGGTAGGCAATGTGGGGGTTGCCAGTCCCTGATTGTTTGCCGTTGTGGGTGAAGGTCCGAAAATGGAATTCGTCGACGGCTGAGAGGGGGAAAGCAGACCCGAAAGAGGAGTGCTTGTGCTTTGATAGGGGTTTGTTGTAGTTGTTGCCGGGGGATTTGTCGCGGGAACGTTTTTGTCCGGTGTACGGGTCTGTACCTTGTAGGCGACTGCAAAGGTTATGCAGAAGACCCATACGGCAATAACGACAATGCCGGCAAGCTGAAAGAATTTTTTCTGTGTCATAAGGCTTTATTATCCTTTCGCAAGGAATGAGAAGGATTTTAAAAAATCAAGGGATACGGGAAGGTATCCCTTGATTTATAGGGGTAAGCTTATTTTGTGAAGGTGTAGTCGAATGCTGTGCTTCCGCTCATACCCATTGTCATTTCGATTAACTGACCTGCCTGGATATTGCCGTCTTCTGAATCCTCTTCGGCGGTGAAGCCTGCTGAGAAGGTTGCTGAATAGGGTGAGCTTGCCTTGTAGGATTTAAGGATGCCGTCAGCACCGATTGTTGCGGTGATGGTTGATTTACCTATCTTAAGGTTGTTTACCTTGAAGCCTTCAGCAGCACTGAAGTCAGCAGCATTGAAGGATGAAAGAAGTCCGGTGTGGTAATTTGCTGTGCCTGTTTCCTGCTTGAGGGTACAGGTGATTGTGTAGCTGCCGTCGGAGTTCTTTGTTGTCTTTACGCTTTCAAAGCCGTTTCTCCATGCGGTGTAGTTCTTACTGTCATGGATGTAAGCTGAGTAGGTTGAATTTGATGAGGGCTCAACATAGGTTCTGAGGTAAACGGTCTTACCGTCGGCGTTCTTAGCTGAACCGTTAACGAAGGTAAGTGTCTCGTTATATGTCTCTGTTGAGCTTGTTTCAACGTCCTCACCGTCGCCTAACTTGCTGAAGAGCTTTGCTACCTCTTCGGGAGTGTCGCATACGCCGTTGATGGGACCGCCGATAAGAATACTGAGAACTGCAGGCATCTTAAGGTAGTTGATGCTGTATGTAACCTTTGAGTTGTTCTTAACGGTGAGCTCGCCTCTGTATGCCTTTGTGTTGTTGATTGCTCTTGCAAGGTAGAGAAGCTGGCTGTTAACTGATGCATAGTAGTAGCTGTGGTTGGATGCGTAAATGGGAACATCACCGATGCTGAAGCTGAGCCATCCTGTTGAGCTGCCGATTTCTGTGCCGTTCTTATCAAGAGCGACAATCATAATTGAGTGGATTGACTTGGGAGCAAGATAGAGAGCCATTTCAACGTAGTTTGCATTTGCTGCAAAGGGATAAACTGAGCTCTTGTCCTTTGTGAGGTCAAGGTCAACATATTTAACTGCATTGATGGGATATCTTGTGTAAATACGGTATCCTGCAGCGCTTGCATTCTTGGGGAAGCGGACAATCTGCTGAAGATTGAAGGGGTGCTTGCCCTGAACGACGTGAATGCTCTTTGTATAGCCGTTAACCTCTGCAGAGGGTGTGCACTTCTGATCCTTTGAGTTGATAGCAGATACGCGGTAAACGTCGGATCTTAAGGACTGACCCTTATCTGCAAGAGAAAGAGCGGTTGTTGTGGTAACATATGCGTTTGTTACGCCGTCAGCCTCTTTTCTGTCAACGTTTGCGGGAGAAATCCACTGACCCTTGTTGAAGGCATATACATACCATTCGCCGAAGGTGGTGTCGAATCTTTCAACCATATAAGCCTTTGCACCGCTTACCTTGTTCCAGGTGAGGGTAACTGTCTTGTTATCGGTTGAGGCTGCCTTTACGGTGGGAGCTGAAAGCACGGTTGTGTAGTTGATTACACCTGAGTATGCACCGTATGCAGTTGCGGAAATCTTGTGAACGTTGGAGTTGTTGATGTAGGCACGTACTCTGAAGTAGTACTTTGTGTTGCCTGCAAGACCTGAAGCGGTTATGCTGTTTGAGGTTGTTGCGGTAGCGATGTTTGTCCAGTTCTTGTTGTCTGTACTTCTCTGAACGTGGTAGCCTGCAGCGCCTGTTACCTTGTTCCAGCTGATTGTGATTGTCTTGTTGGTTGCGCTTGTAACCTTAAGACCTGTGGGAGCTGCGGGAGAGGTCTGGAAGGTGTAGGTCTTTGTCTGCGGGCCCTTGTAGGTGCCTGAATAGGGTCTTACGGCAAACTGATATTTTGTGCCGGGCTTGAGGCCGCTGATGATAATACCGGGTGTTGTCTTGGTGTTGACCCATTTCTTTGTAGCACCGTTGTAAATCTCATAGCCCTTTGCGCCTGCTGAAGCAGTCCACTGAATCTGAAGAGCGGTTGAGTTAAGAGCTGTAAGAGCAACTGTTGTGGGAGCCTTTAGTACAGCGCCTGCCTTGAGTGGTTCGCTCACGGGGCCGTAAACTGCCTTCTTTGAAACGATTCTGTAGGCTGCAACGCGGTAGCTGAAGGTCTTGCCGATGGGAAGGCCTGTGATATTGATTGTGTTGCCTGTAATTGATTTGTAGGTCTTCCACGCATTACCGCTGATATACTGAATAGTATAGCCTGTTGCACCTGCAACCTTGTCCCATGTAAGCTGCACGGATGAATGGGTTGTGCTCTTTACCTTTAAGTTCGCAACCTTTGCGGGTACGGGCTTTGCGGTAACCATTTTTGACCATGCACTGTAGGTGAGTCTGCCAAACAGACCCTTGTCAACTGCACGTACGCGGTAGCCGTAGGACTTACCGGTTGTAAGACTCTTTGAGTCTGTGCAGGAGGTTTTTGCATAGTTGGATGAAAGAGTTGTCCAGTTTTTACCGTCGGTGGTTCTCTGAATCTGATAGTAATCAGCGCCTGAAACAGTTGTCCAGTAAAGACCGACAGCGTTATAGACTACGCCCTTTACCTTTACGGTGGGGGTGCCGAGAGCTGAAGCCATAACCATTGTTGAAAGGATTGTAACAATGCAGAATGCCATAGCCAAAGCCGTTTTGAATGTTTTTTTCATTTTTTAGTATCCTCCATTCTTATTATTTATGTAATTTGTTTTACAACAATTATTACCATCCGAAAATGTAGTGGTGGGTGATTGTTTCCGAGAAAAGGTAGGGTGCCATATCTACCGTGAAGGCAAACTGAAGGGGCATTGTGATTGTCATATATTCAATCCTGCCGTTCTGTACCTTTGCTTCAATTACCGTGCCCTCGTAGAGGCAGTGGTCGAAGATGAAGCCCTTGTGCTGACCTGCAACGACTCCCCAGTTGATTACGGGAGCGATTTTTGCATTTGCACCGGTTGCGGTGTTCTCCTCCTTAAGCTCGACGGTAACCGTGTAGCCGTCACCGTTTTCACTGTACTCGAAGCTCTTTACATCACTGTATTTAAGCGTTGAGGGAGCGTTGAGCGGGTAGATGAAGCTTTCTGCCGTGAGTGCGGTTTCACCCTCAATACCGCCCTCGAAGTAAAGCTTTGAAAGCTCGGGCTTTGCAATTGTGTCAAGGATATCGGCGCAGTCGGCTGCTCCCATACCTGCAAGACCTGAAACCTCGGTTGCCTTGATAAGGTAGAAGTCGTCGGTGCTTGACTTCGAGCTGTTGAGTGCATCAACGAAGCCCTCGAAGGCTTCTTCACTTGTTGAGGGCGCCGTTGTTGTCTGCACCGTAACGGTGTCGGACATAGGTCCGTAGCGGAGAGTACCGCTTGTGCTGAAGGCTCTTACGGCGTATTTTACTGCCTGACCCGGCTTGAGTCCGTCAACGGTGTAGCCTGTGATTGCGCTGCCTGTAAGCTTTGCAACAAGGGTCTGCTTTGAAGCGGAATCGATTGAGTAAAGCTCATAGCCGCTTACGCCCTTGACCATTTTCCAGGTAAGCATTGCGCTTGTCTGGGTAAGAGAATCGGCGTTGACCCTAAGCTTTGTGACCTTTTCGGGCAGGGTGTAGGCGGTAATGTTCTTGACGCTGGTGGGGGCAAAGTAGGTTTTGCCGCCGTAAACAAGGTAAGCGCGGATAGCGAAAACGTACTTTTTATTGGGCTCGAGATTTTTTACCGTAGCCGTAAGCTTCGGGGTTTTACCGTAAAGCTCGTAGGACTTTGAAAGCTCATTGTATTTATAAAGCTCATATCCCGTTGTGTTGGGAGCCGCGTTCCATGTAAGGGTTACGGTGTTGCCCGTCGCGGTTGATTTTACGTTGTTGACGTTACCGGGGGTCAGCACGCTTGCGCGCAGGGTATCGGAGGCGGTAGCCTTGTAGTAGGTGCTTCCGATTTTAGCGTAGGCAAGAATTTTATAGTCACCGTAGTTTCCGGGCTTGAGACCTGTAACGGTGTAGGAGCAGTTGGTCTGTACCTTTTTGAGGTCCCATATTTTTTTCGTGGCGTTGTACTGATAAATGCCGTAGCCCATTGCGCCCTTTGCTGCGTTCCAGCTGAAGGAGTAGCCCGTTGTGGAATTTGAGGTCTGCTTAAGACCCGTAACCTTCTGCGGGACAACGTAAAGGGTCATTGACGAGCTTTTCTTGCTTCCGTCGGTAGTCGTTACGGTGATTACCGTTTTACCGATTTTTTTCGGTGTCACAACACCCGTTGCGCTGACTGTTGCCACGCTTGTGTCACTTGATTTGAAGGTGACTCTGCTGTTATATACGTTGGCGGGGGAGATTGTGTACTTAAGCTGCGGTGCGGTGCCCATTGCAGCCTTGCCCGAGGATACGCTGAATTTTATTGAGCTTGCGTATAAATATCCGAGCTTTACGTTCGGGTCGGACTTTGCGAATTTTTCGGCGTAGGTGCCGGGGATAACATAGGCGGTAAGATTTTTACAGCCCTTGAAGGCGGTAGCCGCAATACCCGTCACTGAGGGCGGTATGTACATAGCCTTGAGACCCGTGCAGTACCAGAAGGCGCTGTCCGCAATAGTTCTGAGGTTGGAAGGAAGGACGAGCTTTGTAATTCCCGTACACTCATTGAAGGCGGCCTTTCCTATTGCAAGGATGGTTGACGGGAGGGAAAGGGTTTTGATGCTCTTTTTTGACCAGAAGGCCTGATTGCCGATGCCGACAACCGTTGCCGAGCCTACCTTTGAGGGAACGGTAACGTTTTCGGCGTTGCCGTCATATTTGGCTACTACGGCCCTTGCTCCGTCAATATAGTAAGTGAAATCACCTTGCTTGGCATATCCGGCAGCAGATGAATTGAACACAAAAATTGCCGAGATTGCTGTTAAGAGAGTGAGAAATACAAAGGAGTTAAAAAGTTTACGTTTCATAATAGTATTCCTCCATTATATTTGTATACAGAGTATATCATATATTATAATAAAATACAATATATAATTTTCAAAACTTATTATCTTTTTAAAAAAACGTAACAGAACATTCTTAAAAAGAAAAAGAGACGGGTGTTTACCCATCTCGTAATTTCTTAATCAGAAGCTCAATTATTTTGAAGCGCTGAGCTTAACGGTAAGAGCTGACTTCTTTCTTGCAGCGTTGTTCTTGTGAAGGAGACCCTTAGCAACAGCCTGGTCAATCTTCTTAACTGCGAGCTTAACAGCTACTTCCTTATCCTCTGTGTTTGCTTCAATTGCAGCGTTAGCCTTCTTAAGAGCGGTCTTAAGAGCTGAGTTAGCTGACTTGTTGCGTGCCTGCTTTGTTGCGTTAACGAGAACACGCTTCTTTGCTGACTTAATGTTTGGCATAGTTTACACCTCCTCTTAGTTCTCATATGCTAAGATATAATATCATCAATTTACAGAAAAATCAAGATATTTTTGCAAATTCGGATATACTTTTTTTCAAAGCGCCAATAATAATATCACATAACTTTGAATAATGCAATAGCTTACGGAGAAAAAAATGAATTTCAGAACAGATCTTGCCATAGAAAGACACGAAACGGTACAGAGCGGAGAGTCTGCAGGCATCAGGCTTGAGACCGAGGAAAGAGACGGCGTGAAAATCAGCCATATCACCGTTATAAATGAGGACGGTGAAAGGGCACTCGGTAAAAAGAAGGGACGTTATATAACTGTAGAGCTGCCCTCCCTCGGAAGCACGGGAGAAATGGCAGAGCAATGGAGCGGGATACTTTCCCGTGAAATAAAGGGTCTTCTTCCCGAAAGGGAGGGGACGGTGCTTGTGGCGGGTCTCGGAAACCGTGATATCACTCCCGACGCCCTCGGCCCCGACTGTATTTCGCTTCTTCTTGCAACAAGGCATCTCGGCGGTGAGCTTAAGAAGATACCCGCGTTAAGTGAGCTTAACAGCGTTGCGGGTATTGTGCCGGGCGTTCTCGGCAATACGGGCATTGAAACGGCGGAAATTTTAAAGGGCATAGTCCGTCAGATTGAGCCCGTTGCAGTTATAGTTGTAGACGCCCTTGCGGCAAGGAGTCTTGAAAGGCTCGGTAAAACCGTACAGCTTTGTGACACGGGAGTTTCACCGGGCTCGGGTGTGGGCAACCGCCGTCGGGAAATAAACCGTGAGCTTCTCGGCGTTCCCGTTATTGCCGTCGGTGTCCCCACCGTTGTTGACGGCATCACCGTTGCCCTTGACGTGCTCGAGGAGGGCGGCGTTGCCTTAAGCGGTGAAAAGCGCGATAAAATTCTGCAAAGCGAAAAGGGGATGATGGTCACCCCGAAGGAGATTGACCTTGTGATAAAGCGTGCCTCGTCTCTTGTTGCTCTTGCAATAAACCGCGCTCTGCAGCCCTCGCTCTCGGCTGACGAAATAATGAGTCTTGTTGCCACGGTGTAATTTTTTACCGTACTGAGTAATAAACTTTTAAAAAGGCGGTGCGGTTATGAGGGTAAGGGAAAAGTACGTAAGTTTTACATTGAAGGCTCTTTTCTGTGTATTGCTCGCGGTATTCTGTACCCTTTTCAGCCGTGAGGTCACTGAGCTTTTTGCCTTTATTACCGTTCAGAGCGTGAAGACATATCTTCCGTCGAAGGGAGTTTCCTTAAGCCTTATGCCTGAAAATGAGGTGACAGAAAAGCAAAGCTCCGAGGTTTCATCAAAACCGACGGAGCAGACGGTCAATACCGCAAAGCCGCAGAGTCTGAGTCTGAAAAAAGACACTCTCACCACCATTGATGATGACATTGCAAAGGTGATTACGCAGGCAGAAAAAAACGCCTCAAGGGACAAAAAGGACGGCGACATTTATGAGTACACCTTCACCGATGACGGTGTTACCGATGAGTTTGAGAATATAAGGGTGAAAAACACCAATAAAACGGAAATTGACATTGAAAAAAAGCTTTCGGAAAAACTCCCGCTTACAGTTGACCGTGAGAAGCCCGCGGTAATAATTTATCACACTCACACAACGGAAACCTATCAGCTTCTCGACCGTGACTTTTACGCTCAGGGCTACCTTTCGCGAAGCAACGATAAAAATCTGAATATGGTCAGAGTAGGCAAGGCAATTGCCGATGAAATTGAAAAGCAGGGCTTTAAGGTTATCCACGATACAACCGTTTACGATAACCCTTATACGGGGGCATATTACCGCTCCGAGGATGCGGTGAAAAAGCTTCTCGAGGAGAATCCCTCGGCTGTAATCACCCTTGATATTCACCGCGATGCCATACAGAATGACAGCGGGGTAAAAACCAAGCCGACAGCCGAAATTAACGGCAAAAAGGCGGCTCAGATAATGATAATTTCAGGCTGTCAGGAGGAGGGCAACGGCATCACCGATCTGCCCGAATGGGAGAAAAACCTGACCTTTGCATTAAAGCTTCAGCAGAGCATGGAAGCCCTTTATCCCGGGCTTACAAGACCGGTTTTTTTCTGCGCGAGAAGCTACAATATGGGGCTTACTCCCTGCTCACTTTTAGTGGAGATGGGAACCGATGCAAATACCCTTGACGAGGCGGTATATTCGGGCAAAATGCTGGGCAGAGCCCTTTGTGAAATACTTGAAGAATACGAGGTAAGGGACGATGGGAATTAAGGCGCTTTTAAGGCAGTACGTCTTTACGGTTTTTGTGATTTTATGCGCAACGGTGCTTTTGTGCGGCATAATTTTTGTAAGGGAAAGAACACAGTATAATATAGATATGACGGAGTATGAGAAGGTCGGAGTTTCGGACGGTGAGGACAGTATAATTTTTACTGCGGGTAAGCGGAAGCTCGTGCTTCCGAAGCCTGATTTCGGATTTTTTGAATAAAAATACGTTTTTTGTGATTTAAACGGATAAATTTCTGCAAAAAAATCTTGACACAGGTAAATATTGGTGCTAATATATTTAAAACCGAATAATTCAATTAAAGATAGAGGCGCGGTTGACAAGAGTACCGTGAACGAGAAAAGGCCTTCGCAGAGCCCGTTCACGCAAAAGGGGAGACCGCCGAAGGCATCAGGCGAAAGGTGTCCTGGGCAAAGGGAGTAAGAGCTCTTTGACTGTCGCAATTTTGCGGAGTGCTATTATAATTGTCAATGCAGTAAATTTTTTACTGCTCAGGCTGTAATTTTACACTCGATGCAAAATCGGGTGTTTACTTTTGTAAATAATATAAAAGCAGATTGGAAATTGAAGCTTTCGGTAAATTTTAAAAATCAAGGAGTAATAATTATGTCAAGAAATCCTATTTTTACCGGCGCAGCAACAGCTCTCGTAACACCTCTTAATGAAAACGGTGTTGACTACGAGGCTTTCGGCAGACTTATCGACTGGCAGATTGAAGAGGGCATCGTCGCTCTTGTAATCGCAGGCACATCAGGTGAAGGCTCAACCCTCACCGACGAGGAGCACAGAGAGGTTCTCCGCTTCTCCGTTGAAAGAGCCGCAGGCAGAGTGCCCATCATTGCAGGTACAGGCTCAAACGATACCGCTTATGCTATTGACCTTACAAAGTACGCCTGTGAGGTAGGCTGTGATGCAATGCTCGTTGTAACTCCCTACTACAACAAGGCTACCCAGAAGGGTCTTATCAAGATGTATAACGCTATTGCAGATGCAAGCACAAAGCCCATCATACTTTACAATGTACCCTCACGCTCAGGCGTTAACATTGAGCCTGCTACATACGCCGCTCTTGCAGAGCATCCTATGATTCAGGGTATCAAGGAAGCAAACGGCCAGATTGACAAGATTGTTGAAACAATGGCTCTCTGCGGTGACAAGCTTGACCTTTATTCAGGTAACGACGATCAGATTATTCCTCTTATGTCCGTCGGCGGAAAGGGTGTAATCTCCGTGCTTTCAAACGTTCTTCCCAAGGCAACAAGCGAAATGTGCCACAAGTTCCTTGACGGTGATGTTAAGGGTGCCGCACAGATGCAGTTTGATTTCTTCCCCCTTGTAAAGGCTCTCTTCAGCGAGGTTAACCCCATCCCCGCAAAGGCTGCAATGGCAGCAATGGGCTTCGGTGAGGACTATGTACGTCTTCCCCTTACTCCCATGGAGGATGCAACAAAGGCAGTTCTTCTTCAGAGAATGAGAGAAAACGGCATCAACGTTTGATAAATGCAAAATGCAGAATGCAAAATGCAAAATTATAGGTCGCTTCGCTCCGAATATATTTATTCCTTGCGTGTGACAACAAATCCGAGTTCTAACTGAAAAATATTTTTTGCCGCGGTCTTTGGCTGCGGCTTTTATTGAAAGGAAACCGAAATGAAAATTATAGTTAACGGAGCCGCAGGCAGAATGGGTCAGACCCTCTGCGGTATTATAGAAAACAGCGAAAAGCACACCGTTGCCGCTTACTGCAGTCTTGAATATCAGGGCAGTGAGGATGCAATGCATTTTTCTGATATCACCGCCTTTGACGGTGAGGCTGACTGCATCATCGACTTTTCATCACACCTTGCAACAAAGCAGATTACCGACTATGCAATAAAGAGAAACCTTCCTCTTGTAATTGCAACAACGGGTCAGGACGAGGCAGAAATGAGCATCATTAAAGAGGTATCAGCAAAAATCCCTCTTTTCTATTCACAGAATATGTCCTTCGGTGTGGCGCTTCTCAACTGCCTTGCAAAAATTGCCGCAAAGGCTCTTCCCGATGCAGACATCGAAATCATCGAAAAGCATCATAACAGAAAGCTCGATGTTCCCAGCGGTACAGCACTCCTTCTTGCAAACGGAATCAAGAGTGTAAAAGAGGAAGCCCAGTACAACATCGGCAGACACGAAAACGGCAAAAGACAGAAGAATGAAATCGGCATCCACTCAATCCGTATGGGCAATGAGGTAGGCACTCACGAGGTGATTTTTGCCATGGACTCTCAGGTTATAACCCTCACTCACGAGGCTGAAAACCGCGGACTTTTTGCTGAAGGCTCACTCACCGCCGCAAGCTTCCTTGTGGGCAAGGATGCAGGATTTTATAATATGGATGATATTCTTGAATAAGGGCCGAGGGCCAAGGGCCAAAGGGCCGAGTGCCACTTAACAATTCGCAATTACGGGGCGGCGTTTGCCGTCCTTTTTTCTGTTGTCAGCACATAATCGTAGGGCAGGGGCTTGCTCCTGCCGTGTAGCGTCGCCGTTACGGCAAACGCATCGTTGACAAATTCTGCGGTGGGTGATATTATGACTTTAAATAAATCCCTATTACTTAATAGAGAGGTGAAATAATTGGATAAACTGAAGATATGTCGTAAGGATAAGTTTATTATGTTTCTTTTGGGGGCGTTTGCGGTTATAGGTTGTTTATGGTTATATCCGCAATCTTGTGTATCGGTGTATAGATTCTTTGTTTTGTCAGAAGAGCCTGATTTAGGATACCGACAGTTGTTGTATGATTTAACAATGCTTTTTTGGGGTATACCTAACATTATAATTTGGTGTTATCCCATTAAACAGTATGTAAGTATTTTACTTGATATTAAATTCCAAAAGCTTGTAACAGTTACAGTAAAAGGTAGGAAACGTCCTGAAGCAGAGGTGTTTGATAGATATGTGCCTGGCACAAAGGATGAGAATAATATTCACTTTTATTGGAAGGCAATAGACGATTCAAAGAAAAAATACCGATTTTTTGTCTTTAAAGATGTGAATACCTTGAAGGGAGAAACAACTAAACACTATTACAATGTCACTTATTACAAGTACTCCAAAATAGTAACTCATATAGAAAAGGCGAAAATAAAGCAAATAAATAATGCTGAAAAGCAATAAACACAAACAACAACCGCAGGGCAAACACCCTGCGGTTAATTTTGTTATTACACCTTGCGGCTTCTCATTCTCCGCTTTGCACAGCCTCGGGCGCGATTGCGAATTGCGAATTACGGATTCCGAATTGCTCCAACACCTCAACTGCCTTTTCATACCCCTCAAAGCCTGTCTTTTTCTGTATGAAATAGTTCCTTATGGCGTTAAGGTTAAAGCGGCTGCCTTCCTCTTCCTTTTCCGTTGCCGTATCGGGTGCGGTCAGCTCCGCTGAGGCTTCAACAGATTTGTTTTTTGCCTCTTCCCTTGCCTCAAGCTCTGCCTTTTCCTTTTCGTAGGCAGTCTTGAGTGAAAGCAGGAAGGTCTCCTCGGAGTAAATTTCACCCTTCGAAATGCCGAGTCTGTGGGCTAAAAGCTCGAGCTGATAAACCTCGTCAACACCGTACCTTGCCGTTAACTCACGGAAGGTGGCAGGCAGAAAATGATAGATGTTACCCGAAAGGTCACCGAAGGCCTTTTTTGCATCAAGATAACCCATCTGCATTCTCTTTTTATTAAGCTCTGTGTCAAAATCGAAGGCGGCACCAAGGTCGTCAGAATCGTAGGGCTTGATGTAAACTACCTGACAGTTTGAAAAATCAAGGTTGTGGGCAACACCCTTTATGTTTGCAATGTCAATAACAATCAGCTTGTTGTAGCCTCTCTTTTTGAGGGTCATCACGGGAGTGTTATCGTAAACACCGCCGTCAAGAAATTTTTCTCCCTCGGGACCGATGTTGGTAACAAGGGGAATGCTTGACGATGCCATAAGATAGTCGACAAGCTCACCCTCGGGAATATCGTCAATAAAAAGCTCGAGGCCGCTTGCCTTCTGATTAAGCTGAACGGTGATGATGCCGAGGGGGATTTTATTTTCACGGATTTTCTTTTCGTCGATATAAGCTCTTATATAGCCTTCCGCAGGGGAAGCGTCAATGCCACCCTTTTTAACAACCTCTTTGAAAAGCGCCGCCCAGTTCTTTTTGCTGAAAAGGTTCTCGGGGTCGGGGAGTGCCTCGGTGATTTTAACGCCCTTGTCAATTGAAACACTTTCCCACATCTCCATTGCCTTTTCATAGTCACCCTGAGCAATGAGTGCGCCGTTGATTGAGCCGATTGAAACACCGGCAATGGCGTCAAAGGTGATGTTCATTTCCCTGAGAGCCTTCCACGCTCCAATCTGATAAGCACCCTTTGAGCCGCCGCCCGCAAGTACAAGTCCGTAATGTGACATAAAATCAACTCCTTGTTAATTTTAGTATAAAAGCTCTGAAATTATACTGTTTGATAAAAGATAGCCTTTTTTTGTAAGGCTTATGCCGTTGTCTGTTATTTTCAGAAGCCCCGACCCTTCAAAGGGTCTTGCCCTTGTGAAAATTTCCGACGGGATTTCTTTGCCGAAGCGTTCCTGAAATTTCTTTGCGGAAAGTCCTTCCTTAAGCCTTAAGGCGAGCATAATATACTCCTCCTCGTCACCGCCCTCGCCGTCGGAAAGGGGAGTGGGATTGTCGAGGAAGGAAGCAAAATCACGGGGATAGTAAAATCTCTCACCGCCGAAAAAGGAGTGAGCCGAAGGACCTATGCCGATATATTCCTCGGTGTGCCAGTATTTGAGGTTATGTCTGCTTTCAAAGCCTTTAAGGGCAAAGTTGGAAATCTCGTAATGCTCAAAGCCTTTTGCTTCAAGGTAGTCGGAGGCATAAAGGTAAAGGTCGCAGACCTCGTCCTCGTCGGGCAGGGGAAGGCTCATTTTCTCAAATGGAGTGCCTTCCTCAATTTTAAGCATATAGGCACTGATGTGCTTTACATCCTGACTTATGATAAAGTCAAGGCTTTCCTTGAGGCTCTCCCTTGTCTGATAGGGAACACCGAGCATAAGGTCAAGGGAAATGTTATCTATGCCGTGACTTTTAAAAAGCCTTACGGCATACTCAACCTGACTGCGGTCGCTTAACCTGCCGAGAGCCTTCCTCTCTTTGTCAACGGCTGATTGCATACCCATTGAAATACGGTTGACTCCCGCCTCGGAAAGGTGCTTTGCAAGTGCTTCGTCAACGCTTGAGGGGTTACATTCAACGGTGATTTCCGCATCGATTAAATTATAGCTTTGCCTTACATATTCTATGAGTTTTTTAATTCTTTCACCGCCGAAAAATGAGGGTGTACCGCCGCCGAAATAAAGGGTGTCAACACCGTCTTTTACCTTGTCTTTATAGCCTGAAAGACATAAAAGGACAGCCTTAAGATAGCTGTCCTTTTGTGTATCACTTGGGGTGAAGGAATAAAAATCACAGTAAGGACATTTTGTTTTACAAAAAGGGATGTGTATATATATTCCTGTCATAATATTGTTAATTATTGATAGTGAATTGCGAATTGCGAATTGTCAAGTTCCGTCGTCAAGCTTAAGTACAGCCATAAATGCCTCCTGAGGCACCTCAACCGTACCGAACTGGCGCATACGCTTTTTACCTTCCTTCTGTTTTTCAAGAAGTTTCTTCTTACGGGTAATGTCACCGCCGTAGCACTTTGCAAGCACGTCTTTTCTCATAGCCTTGACGGTTTCACGGGCTATAACCTTGCTGCCGATGGCAACCTGAATGGGAATTTCAAACATCTGTCTTGGGATGTGCTCCTTAAGCTTTTCGGCAATCTTTCTTGCTCTGCTCATAGCCTTTTCCGTGTGGATAATAAACGAAAGAGCGTCAATAACGTCGCCGTTAAGAAGCACGTCAACCT
The DNA here is from genome assembly GCA_045658745.1 of Acutalibacteraceae bacterium. GTDB lineage: Bacteria > Bacillota > Clostridia > Oscillospirales > Acutalibacteraceae > UBA6857. The sequence continues at coordinate 21,127 of JAZOVO010000083.1, forward strand.
TCTGCATGCTTGAGCGTCTGTATTCGGAAATCTCGTAGTCAAAGGAGGCGTAGCCTCTTGTTCTTGACTTGAGAGCGTCGAAGAAATCGTAAATGATTTCGTTAAGGGGAAGCTCATAGTGAATATCAACACGGTCGGTGGTGATGTATTTCATATCCTTGAAAACACCGCGTCTGTCCTGACAAAGGTCCATAATAGTGCCGACGTAATCGCTGGGAGCGTAGATATGAGCGTTGGTGATAGGCTCCTCGCAGTAGTCGATTTTTGCCTGGTCGGGATAGTTTGTGGGGTTGTCGATTTCAACAACCTCACCGTCGGTAAGGTGAATCTTGTAAACAACCGAGGGAACGGTTGTAACAAGGTCAAGGTTATATTCTCTTTCAAGTCTTTCCTGAATAATTTCAAGGTGGAGAAGACCGAGGAAGCCGCAGCGGAAGCCGAAGCCGAGAGCACCTGAGGTTTCGGGCTCATAGGAGAGTGAGGCGTCGTAGAGCTGAAGCTTTTCAAGAGCATCACGGAGTGCCTCGTAGTCAGCGCCGTCAGCAGGATAAACACCGCAGAAAACCATGGGATTTACCTTGCGGTAGCCGGGGAGAGGTTCGGTTGACTGGTTTTCAAGCTTTGTAACGGTGTCACCGACCTTTGCATCGCGTACGGTTTTGATTGAAGCGGTTATGTAGCCTACCTCACCTGCGGAAAGCTCGCTGCACTTTTCAAGGCCCGTAGCTCTCATATAGCCGACCTCAACAACATTGAATTCGGCACCGGTAGCCATCATTTTCATCGTTTCGCCCGCTCTGAGTGTGCCTTGCATAACTCTTACGTAAACGATAACACCCTTGTAGTTGTCGTAAACCGAGTCGAAGATAAGCGCCTTGAGAGGTGCCTTGTCGTCACAGTCCGAGGGAGCGGGGATATTCTTTACAATCTGCTCAAGCACGGCGGAAACGTTTTCTCCCGTCTTTGCGGAAATTCTCGGTGCTTCGGAGCAGTCAAGTCCTATAATATCCTCAACCTCCGCGGAAACTCTGTCGGGCTCTGCGGCGGGAAGGTCAATTTTATTTATTACGGGAACAAGCTCAAGGTCGTGGTCAAGGGCGAGATAGGTGTTTGCGAGGGTCTGAGCCTCAACGCCCTGAGAGGCGTCAATAATGAGGATAGCACCCTCACAGGCGGCAAGGGAGCGGGAAACCTCATAGTTGAAGTCAACGTGACCCGGAGTGTCAATAAGGTTAAGCTCGTAAACCTCACCGTCAGCCGCCTTGTAGTCAAGCTTTACGGCGTGAGCCTTTATTGTAATGCCTCTTTCCCTTTCAAGGTCCATATCGTCGAGTATCTGCGCCGACATATCACGCTTTGCGACAGAGTCCGTTATTTCAAGAAGTCTGTCGGCAAGGGTGCTTTTGCCGTGGTGGATGTGGGCAATGATGGAAAAGTTTCTTATATTTTCTTTTTTCTTAGCCAAAATATCACCTCATATATGGGGTACAAAATATCAATATATTCTATCATAAAAACAATAGTTAATCAAGGGGGAAAAACAATTTTATTACGGTTGACTGTGAGCGCAAATAATGCTATTATATGTAGGATAATTAAGTCAAGGGAGTGACAGGGTGAGAATCAGAGACCGCAGCGGCAGAATCTTTCTGTTTGACAATATGAAATTTTTTCTCATACTTACCGTAGTGGTGGGTCATTTTGCTGACACCGCCGTGAGCAATTCTCATCTTTTCAAGAGCATTTTTATTTTTATTTATGCCTTTCATATGCCGATGTTCCTTTTCTGCTCGGGTCTGTTTCACAGTAATAAGGATGTATTTATAAAGGCGTTCAGATATATAAGCGTCGGCTTTGCCTCGAAAATATTTTCCGCCCTTGTTCAGACTGTCTGCGGGGATAAGGTAAGCTTTGAGCTTCTTAAGGATACGGGGCTTCCCTGGTATATGTTTGTTCTGGCGCTTTATGTTGTTATCACATACGGCTTAAGAAACGTCGATAAGAAATATCTGTTGATTTTTTCTGTTCTGCTTGCGCTTTTTGTCGGCTACGATAAAAGCATAGGCGACTACCTTTACCTTTCAAGGGCGGTTGTCTTTTACCCCTTTTACCTTTGCGGTCAGCTTGTAAGTAAAAGGGATGTGCTTATGCTCGGGCGCAGTAAGACTCTTAAAATTGCCGCCGCGGCTATTATTGCGGTCTGGTTTATAGTCTGCTTTGCAGGTACCGATGCGGTCACCGTGCTGCGTCCCTTGTTTACGGGCAGAAATTCCTTTGCCGCCAATGAGCTTTTTGTAAGGTGGGGCTTTTTATACAGAGCTCTGTGCTATATAATCACCCTGCTTGTTTCCGTCTCAATTTTCTGTCTGATGCCCAGAGGAAAACTGCCGCTCATAACCGACCTCGGAAGCAGAACTCTGCAGGTTTATCTGTGGCATTGGCCGCTCGTGCATCTGTTTGTTCAAATCGGTCTGAAGGATTTTCTCACGGCAAACGCCATAGGAAAAATTGTATGGCTCGTTCTCGGTGTTGCGCTGACGTTTATACTCAGTCTCAAGCCCTTTGAGTTCCCCACAAAGCAGATTTTTAAATATTGCAGACTTGTGTCTGAGGCGGAAAAACCCGTCCTGAAGAAATAAATTAAACATCATCACCCTGCTTTTGCCGTCTGTCGGCACTTGCAGGGTGATTTTTTTATTCCCGTGTTCATATACTTTCAAAAAAGGACAAGGTTGTGAACACTTATGATGAATTACGTTTTCCCTGTGCTTATTATACTTTCCTTTATTTCAGCCGTAGCCACGGGGAATATGAACGGACTTTCCGCCTCGGTTATCGAGGGCGGGACTAATGCGGTTGAGCTTCTTATAAGGCTAGTTTCTATGCTGTGTCTCTGGGGCGGAATAATGGAAATTGCCGACCGTTCGGGAGTGACAAGGGGAATATCTAAATTGCTTTCACCGATTATAAAGCTCATTTTCCCCCGTATCCGCAAGGAGAAGGACGCCCTTGAAGCGATTACAATGAACATTACGGCAAATGTCCTCGGTCTCGGTAATGCAGCAACTCCCCTCGGACTTGAAGCAATGAGACGTCTGCAGAGCATCAACCCCGACACCTCGCGGGCAAGTGACGAAATGGTGGTCTTTGTTGTGATGAACACCGCCGCGATGCATATTATCCCGACAACCGTAGCAACCCTGAGAGGTCAGTACGGCTCACAGAGTCCAATGTCAATTCTGCCCGCGTCCTTTCTTACAAGCTTCTGTGCCCTTGCCGTTGCAATTATCTGCGCGAAGCTCGGTAACCGCTTTTTAAGAGGTGAGCGCCGTGGCTGATGTGCTTTCCTATTGGGTGCTTCCCGTCACCGTTACTGCAACGGTGCTTTTCGGCTTATATAAAAAGGTAAAGGTTTTTGATTGTTTTATGGAAGGGGCGAAAAGGGGATTACATACGGTTTATGAGCTTCTTCCCTCAATTACGGGTCTCGTTGTGGCGGTGACGATGCTTAAGGCAAGCGGAGCGCTGACAATTCTTGCTGATGTATTCGCACCGTTTGCCGAAAGGTTGAATATCCCCTCTGAGGTGATACCGATGGCGCTGATAAGTCCCGTTTCGGGCGGTGGCTCAATGACCTTCTTTGAGCAGGTGTTAAAGGAGCACGGCCCCGACAGCTTTCTCGGTCAGGTTGCCTCGGTGCTTATGGGCTCAACGGATACAACTCTTTATGCCGTCACGGTTTATTATTCGGCAATCGGCATAAAAAATACAAGGCACACCCTTTATGCGGGGCTTTTAGCGGACCTTACAACCTTTCTTCTGGCGAGCTTCTTCGTCAGGCTGACGCTGTAAATATTTTTCCTTTTAACCACAATACTTGCAAAAATGTATCAGGTATGTTATTATATATAGTATAGGTAACAGAAATGAAAATGAACGGATATATAAAACAAAGGAGTAATTATGGTTAAAAGATTGCTTGGTCTGTTTCTTGCGGTATTGCTTGTCTTTTCCTGCGTAAGCGGAGTGCTTGCCGTTGAAGACGCTTACGGTGTCAGCACCGCTGCCGCCGACGATACAATGCAGAAGCTTGACTATCTTATAAGAAAATTCCCTCACGGTAAGTACTGGAATCATATGGGCTCATCGGTGAATAATCCCGAGGGCGTTACGGATACTCCCTGCTCAACTCACAGTAACTGCGACTATTACGGAAGATGCTCCTGCAACAGCTACAAGGGAACAATTCAGTGTATGGGCTATGCAAATCAGATAGCCTATGAAATTACGGGCGTTGACCGTATGGAATACGAGGAAAGCTCAAAGCTTGACGTTTCAAAGCTGCGCGTGGGCGATATTATCCGCGAGGGCGGACACTCTGTCTGCGTAACGGGCGTAAACGGTGACAAAATTGCGATTACCGACTGCAACTACGGCGCAAGATGTATTATCCGCTGGACCGTGGTTGACAAAAGCTGGTTTACAAGAGTTGAATATGTGCTTCATTGCAAGGGCAATAACAGAGTTAACTCAAATATAAATTTCCACGATGCCTATAAGGGGGACAACACACCCTCCGCTCCTCCTCCGTCCTACGATGACGATGAGGGCACAACCTCACCCGCACCGCTTCCGGGCGACGGCTGTGAGATATGGCAGATGGAGGAAGCAAGCGCGCTTAATATAAGAAAAAGCGCAGATACCTCTGCTGAGGTTGTCGGAAGTGTACCTGCAAAGGGCAGATTCAATGTTTACGAAAAAAGCTTTGACGGAGTTTATCTCTGGGCGAGGGTTGAATATAACGGCACCTACGGCTACAGCGCCCTTAATTATGCAACCTATATCTCGGGTGAATACGCCAGGGCAGAGCTTACGAATCTCAAAAAATCATATAATACAAGAGACGGTGTCGACCTTACATGGAATAAGATAAGCGGAGCCGACGGATATAACATTTATCTTTACGACCTTGACGGTGAGCCCGTCGGGACTTACGAAAGCACATCAAATGCATATACAATAAAGAATATAGATGCGGGAAGCTACCTTGTTTCCGTTGCGGCGAAAAATTCTCTTGCTCCCTCGTGGGTGATTGAGGGACAGCGTAAGGCAATTGAGGTTATGCCCGTGACGGTAAAGCTCAAGGGCATATCCATTCGTAATACGGGCAGTCTTGAGGCGGGAAGGTCGGGCACACTCACTGCGACCCTCACTCCTGCGGATACAACAGAAAGAGCGCTTGTGTGGAAGTCCTCGAATCCGAAGGTGGCAACGGTTGACGCCAACGGACTTGTAAAGGGTATTGCTCCCGGCGTTACGGTCATCACCTGCACAAGCAAGCAGAATCCTAAGCTTTACGCCACCTGCAGCCTCACGGTGAAGCCCTCTGCGGTTACAACGGTGCAGACCGTTTCGGGTACAACCGAAAACGCCGTAGCTCTTAAATGGAGTAAAAGCAACGGCGCGGCGGGATATTACGTTTACCGTCTTAAGCCTTCAGGCGGAAGCTACACCAAAATTGCCACGGTGAAGACAACCACCTATACCGACAGGGGACTTAAGGCAGATACAGGCTATACCTATGTAGTACGTCCTGCAGCGGTAACCGATGCGGGTATAATAGCCGGCGGCTATAAAAGCTTCAATGCAACAACCCTGCCCTCAAAAATTACGGGTATCAGACAGGCGGGTACCGATACGGGCAGAGTGAAGCTTACGTGGAACAAGGCATCGGGTGATATTTACGGTTATGTCGTTTACCGCTACAATAAGGCTAAGCAGAAATACGAAAAGCTTGCCGTGACTCAGACAAACAGCTACATTGCAACGGATACTCCCGCAACGGTTGGCAAGTATATTATTGTTGCCGCCGTAAAGCTCGGCGACGGTTACGGCTTCAGTAAGGCATCTGACGTATTTCAGGGTATCACGGGTCTTACGGCGCCTGCGGTGAAAACCGCTTCCGATAAGAGCAACGTAAAGCTTGCGTGGGGCAAGGTTAAATATGCAACCCACTATCAGGTTTACAGACTTGTAAACGGTAAAAAGCAGCTTGTAAAAACCGTAACGGCGGATACAACCTCGCTTATTGATAAGAATCTTAAGGCGGGAACAGAGTATACTTATTATATAAGGGCGGCGAGAGTTCATACAAAAAGTCTTGTCCTTTATTCAAGTCAGACCTCTGTCAAGGTTAAAACCAAATAAATATATCAAAGCGGGGGAGTCTCATTCGGACTTCTCCGCTTTTGCACTTTACTTCAGTAAAAAGTGAACAAAAAAATAATGGAAAAATTATTAAAAAAAACGAAAAAATATCTTGACAAGCCTTTACACATCCTATATAATAGCAAAGTGTGCGATTATGCGTACATAGATTTAAGGAAAGGAGATGCTACGATTGCCTACCTTTAACCAGTTAGTTCGTAACGGTAGAGAAACACTCGTAAAGAAGCCTAAGGCACCTGCTCTTCTCAAGGGCCTCAACTCAAAGAAGAATGTTATGACAGACCATAACTCTCCTCAGAAGCGCGGCGTTTGCACAGCAGTTAAGACAGCTACACCGAAGAAGCCGAACTCAGCTCTTCGTAAGATCGCAAGAGTTCGTCTTACAAACGGAATCGAAGTTTCAGCTTACATTCCCGGCGTAGGTCACAACCTTCAGGAGCACAGCGTTGTTCTCATCCGTGGCGGCCGTGTTAAGGACCTTCCCGGTGTTCGTTACCACATTGTCCGCGGTACACTTGATACTCAGGGCGTTAACGGAAGAATGCAGTCCCGTTCAAAGTACGGTGCTAAGCGTCCTAAGGCAGCCAAGAAATAATTTAATTATTTCAAAAAAACTTTTTTAAACATCCGTAGTCAGACGGATAAACACTATGAATTGACAAATCTTCTTGCAGGCATATTTAATGTGATGTAAGAGTGTATATATATTCTGAATGTATATGCCTCTGCATTGGTGCCGACGGGAATTTGTCACTCGAGTACCTATGATATCATTACTATGAAGGAGGGAAGCGCAGTGCCAAGAAGAGGCCAGATCGCAAAGCGTGACGTTTTGCCCGATCCGCTTTACAATTCAAAGCTTGTAACACGCCTTATCAATAACATCATGTACGATGGTAAGAAGGGTGTTGCTCAGAAGATCGTTTACGATGCTTTTGATATTATTAAAGAAAAGACAGGTAAGGAACCCCTTGAGGTTTTTGAAGCCGCTATGGAAAACGTAATGCCTTTACTCGAAGTTAAGGCTCGCCGTGTAGGTGGTTCAACATACCAGGTTCCTATGGATGTCCGTCCCGAAAGAAGACAGACACTCGGCCTTCGTTGGATTACTCTTTACAGCCGTCAGCGTTCAGAAAGA
>JAZOVO010000084.1:0-1975 GCA_045658745.1 Acutalibacteraceae bacterium
GCAGTGGGATGAGGCTCAGGGTGTGATGAAGAAAATCCTTGACGGACTCGGAATCAATTATAAAATCGGTATCGGTGAGGCTGCCTTCTACGGTCCCAAGCTTGACATTCAGATTAAGAATGTTCACGGCAAGGAGGACACTCTTATCACAATTCAGATTGACCAGATGCTTGCCGAAAAGTTCGGTATGGAATATGTTGCTCCCGACGGCACAAAGAAGAATCCTTACATTATTCACCGTACATCAATCGGCTGCTATGAAAGAACACTTGCTCTTCTTATTGAAAAGTATGCAGGTGCCTTCCCCGTATGGCTTGCTCCCGAAAAGGTACGCATTATGCCTATTGCAGACCGTCATCAGGATGCGGCTTACGCTGTTAAGGAAGCGCTTATGGCGGCAGGCATTGACGATGTTGATGTTGATATCCGCAGCGAAAAGCTCGGCTACAAGCTTCGTGAAGCCCAGCTTGAAAAGATTCCTTACATGCTTGTTATCGGTGACAAGGAGGCCGAAGAGGGTACTGTTTCCGTAAGAAAGCGCGGTCACGGTGACCAGGGCTCAATGGCAACTGCTGACTTTGTTGAGCTTGTAAAGAGTGATATCGCAACACGCGTTATCTGGTAAATTGATATGAGCTTTAAAGAATATCTTCGGGTTGCGACTCTTGCCCCCGATGAGGGCGACGAGATTGAATATCTGAGCATAAGAGGCAGAGTTGCAAGCAACGCTCTTGTCAATTCGCAAAGGAATATTCCCGGTACGGCCTGCAACTATGAGCCCGATGTTACCGCTCTCTGGGAGGAGTACACAAGGCTTAAGGCAGAGTGCGGATATGCTCTTCCCTTCAACACACTTATGATGAAGGTGCTTGTTGAGGGACTTAAGGCGGCACCGAGGCTCAATGCTCACTTTGACTATAACCACCTTTCCTCCTCGGGGAAGCTGATTATCAAAAAGCATATTGACGTGTCAATGCCCGTCTGCTTTGAAAACGGCGAGACCTTCACCGTCAAGCTCAAGCACCTTGAGGATAAGAGCCTTGAGGAAATCTCGGCTCAGATTGAGCTTACGAAGGCGAAGCTTGAAAACACCAACTTTAAAAAGGTGCTTTTCAACGTTGCGGGACAGAGAATGTTCGGATATGCCGTAAAGGGTAAGCTGATTACTACCTTTGCACAGTTTCTTGCCGCTTATACGGGAAAGGGAAAAATTGCAAAGTTTTCAAAGCTTTTCAAAAAAAACTCCTACCGCCACAAGGGCATAAAAAAGGACGGAGTCGGCTCACTTAAGGTTGACGATTTTACCGAGGGCACAGTCTGCTTTACAAACTGGGGCACTCTTTACGAGGGTCTCAAGGCAGACATTACCTATATACCGCCCCTTTATCCTCAGGTGTTTATGTTCGGCACGGGCAGGGTGAAGGAGGTCAAGGATGTTTACCGTAAGGAAAACGGCGACCTTGACATAAGGATGAAAAAGGTGCTTCCCGTGATGATGTGCTTTGACCACAAAATCGGCGGTGCGGCTGACCTTGTTCCCTTTATTGAGAGGCTTGATGAAATTTTTGAGCACCCCGAAATTATCAGAGAATGGTAAGTTTTTTTGGTTACTTTTTTTGCAAAAAAAGTAACGCCCGACCGGCGAGGTCATTAATAAAATAAAGCAACACCGCCTTGTAAAAAGGGCGGTGTTTTTGTATATATATTGTTGTAGCGCCGCCCAATGGGCGGCTTGTCGCTTTTTGCCCTCCGCGGTTGCTCATTCTTCTACGTTCTACTTTTTTAAACCTTACGTTGTTGCTTTATTACCCTCCGTGGCTTTAACTTTTAAATCCTACTGCCCTGTGCGGGCGGCACTTACTTTTGTCGGTTGCGACAAAAGTAAGCAAAAACGCGCTTAAGTTCTACGAGGAGGTCCGCAGTGTCAGTGAATTTTTCCGAAGCCTCCGCGTTCATAAAGGCAAAACTTCTCCCC
>JAZOVO010000085.1:0-10804 GCA_045658745.1 Acutalibacteraceae bacterium
AGGAACAATCTTTGCTTTATACATAAGAAAAACTGTTAATCAATACAAAAAAAGCAAAGGCATAACCGAACCGTATAAACCGGAGGAAGTACAAATAAAAACAGAATTTGAGACAGAAAAATTCAAAGCCGAAGTTGTTGACCTTAATTACCGTGAAGAAATGGTAGGATATATGACACCAACGCTGGTTAAAACCTATACCGTTATTTTCCGGAAAGATGATAACAAAACAATTAAAATTGAAATTCCTCAGGAAATGTACGATGGTCTCGAAACAGGACAATACGGTGAGGTCACCCTTGTGGAAGGCGAGTTGTACAGTTTTATTATTTAGTTGTTTCATATCTGAAAAATCACATTATTAACATCTGTATGTGTGGACTGCGATTATTTCTGTAATCCTTTCTCACACTCCTCCACCACCTCAACATAAAAGCTCACTGGTCTGAATCCGTCATTGCAGGAAAGCATGGCGGATTTTTTATTCTTCATCCATCCGTCATAAAAATCCTCCGCACCGTGAGCAAGTGCCATAACAAAGGGTGAAAGCGTCTCCCAAGCACTGTCGCAAAAGCCCTCAGGCTTCTGCCAGCCGTCGCAGATATATACCGCACCCTCTTCAATATCGCAGGCGTGTTCAATCGGGTTTTCGTATTTTTCAATCAGGTCATCGTAACAAGCCTTACGCATTACGGTGATTTTTATCTTTTTCATCCTTTACTCCCCGAGCTTTTCTGCCCATTCCTTTTCACGGAAGCCTGTAAGCACAAAGCCCTCACCGATTAAAAGCGGTCTTTTGACAAGCATACCGTCAGTTGCAAGAAGCTTTAACTGCTCCTCGTCGCTCATTGTGGGAAGCTTATCCTTCAGCTCCATTGATTTATATAAAAGTCCGCTTGTGTTGAAAAACTTTTTCAGCGGCAAACCGCCCTCGGTGTACCACTTTTCAAGCTCATCGAAGGTCGGATTTTCCTCTTTTATATTGCGAAGCTCATATTCAACACCCTTTTCCTGGAGCCATTTCTGAGCCTTCTGACAGGTCGTACATCTCGGATAACAGATAAATTTAAGCATAAAATCACTCCCGTGTTATAATTCTTTACCCGTTAATTATAGCACGGAAGTATTGCTTATTCAAGTGAAAAGTTTGTCAATAAAGCGCTGACAGTATTCGTTAAGACGTTCAAAATCCATTGCATCAATATAGATTTTTTCAAGCTTATCGTGGGTTAACTTCGCCTGCTTGAGGCAGTTAATGCTCTCCCTTATAAGCTCATCCTTAACCTTGTTGTTGAATTTCAGCACGGTGCGGTTTTCCCTGAAGCCGTCCTTCATAAATCGTCCCGTGTGAATTACTCTGTCGCATGGAAGCTCCGAGGCTGCTCCGTGAAGCCTCACTATGGCAATGCCTTTTTCAGGCACAAGCAGATGCTCGCTCTCCGAGTGATTCATCGGGCAGCAGCAATATATTGCCTTGTAGCCGTTTTTCACGGCGCCCTCACCGACTCTGCCCGTGATGAGCGCAGACACAACGCCCTCGCTGTCGTCGATTCCGATTACCCTTGAGCAAAGACTCTGCACCGTGTCTCCGAGAAAAATATTTCCCCGCGGCGTAATTGCGCTTATAAACCGTCTGCACTTTTCGCCTCTGCCCTCACCGCGCTTTGCGGGGAGCTCACGGTAAATAAACCGCGAGGCATAGCTGTCTGTCTTTTCCGTGCGGATATAATTCATAACAAGCTTACGGTTAAGACTGTCGATATGACCTGCCGCCGCAAGATATTTTGAGCTTTTGCGGTGCCAGAGTGAATTCTCAAAAAACAGTCCTCTTATTTCGTCGCCGTTTTTACGGAGCTTTTCGCTGTCCCAGAACTCACCGAGATTGAGTATATTTTCAACCACACCGGGAAAGCGGGGCTCAACAATATGCGGAGAGGTGCCGTCGCATATTGAAAATCCCCTTTCGGGAATGAGCACCGCATCAAGACTCGAGGGGTCAGAGGAGCAATACACCCTTTCGGTGAAAAAACCGAGCCCCTCCGCCTTGTCGGCAATTTTCTTCATAAATGTGGATTTACCCGTACCCGGACCGCCTTTGATTATATATGCATCTGCCTTATCGTAGGGGTTGTAAAGCTCATCAAAAAATGATACAAAGCCCTTCGGAGTGTTCGCTCCGAGGAAGGAAGCCGTCTTCTTTGCCATAAAAATACCTCCTGAGTGAATTTTCACTAACATATTATTCTGTTTCCGCCGTTTTTGTCACAAATATGTGTTGATTTTTGGTAGCATTTTGGTGTACAATATGATGAATAGGTTTTTATGCTTAATTATATTTCTCAGGGGGTTTAAAGATGAATATCAATATGTCAATCAACAAGCTTGTTTCCTACGGTCTTTCCTGCGGTCTTATTGAAGAAAGCGATAAAATTTTTGCAACAAACAGAATTCTCGAAATTCTTCACCTTGACGAATACGTTACACCCGAAAGCGACCTTGAATGCGAAGGTCTTGAGGAAACTCTTAAGGAGCTTCTCGACTTTGCCGTTGAAAAGGGACTTATCGGCGACGACATAACAAGCCGTGACCTTTTTGACACCAAGCTTATGAGCGCTCTTGTACCCAGACCCTCCGAGGTTATCGATACCTTCTATGAGCTTTATGACGAGCTTTCACCCGAGGCAGCCACGGACTACTACTACAAGTTAAGCCGTGACACCGACTACATAAGACGCTACCGTATTGTAAAGGATATGAAGTGGAAAACCGCTACAGACTACGGCGAGCTCGACATCACCGTAAACCTTTCAAAGCCCGAAAAGGACCCCAAGGCTATTGCTGCAGCAAAGAATGCTCCTCAGAGCTCATATCCCAAGTGTCTTCTCTGTATCGAAAACGAGGGCTACGCAGGCAGAATGAACCACCCTGCAAGACAGAATCACAGAATTATCCCCATCGAAATTGACGGCACACAATGGGGCTTCCAGTATTCCCCCTATGTTTACTATAACGAGCATTGCATCGTTTTCAACTCACTTCACACACCGATGAAAATCGATGCCTCCGCCTTCAAGAAGCTTTTCGATTTCGTAAAGCTCTTCCCCCACTACTTTGTAGGCTCAAACGCCGACCTTCCCATTGTAGGCGGTTCAATCCTTTCCCACGAGCATTTCCAGGGCGGTAACTATGAATTCCCCATGGCAAAATCACCCATCGAAAAGGAAATCACCTTCAAGGGCTTTGAGGATATTAAAGCAGGTATTGTAAAGTGGCCTATGTCCGTTATCAGAATAAGCGGCACCGATACCGACAGACTTGTTGCCCTTGCTGATAAGATTCTCGGTGCATGGAGAGGCTACACCGACGCTGACGCCTTTATCTTCGCAGAAACCGAAGGCACACCCCACAACACAATCACACCTATTGCAAGAAAACGCGGCGACCTTTTTGAGATGGACCTCGTGCTTCGTAACAACATCACAACCGAGGAGCATCCCGACGGTGTATACCATCCTCACAAGGAGCTTCACAACATCAAAAAGGAAAACATCGGCCTTATTGAAGTAATGGGTCTTGCCGTTCTCCCCTCAAGACTCAAGAAGGAGCTTAAGCTTGTAGAGGAAGCAATCCTTAACGGTACAGACCTTGGTGCAAGCGACGAAACCGCAAAGCACAGCGCCTGGGTTGACTCCTTCAAAGCAAATTACACCTTCACGAAGGAAAACACCGAGGATATCCTCAAGGCAGAAACAGGCAAGGTTTTTGCAAAGTGTCTTGAACACGCAGGCGTTTACGAAAGAAGCGAAAAGGGTATGGATGCCTTCCTTCGCTTCGTTGACAAGGTAAACGAATAATAACGGACAAGAAACAAAACCTAAAAGAAATAAACTTTCTCATATTACGGGAGGACTAAAAATGGATAACTATATTGTTAACGACGGTAAAAACGAAGTGATTGAGGTCGACGGCGTAAAGTACAGCAGACTCTGCCTTCGCACTCACGTTATCACCGATAAGGACGACATTGTTGATGTTGCAACAAAATATGCAAAGCCCCACCTTCAGAAGGATGACGTGCTTTTCATCACAGAAAAAATCGTAGGCTGTACTCAGGGCAGAGCAATTCCCCTTTCAGAAATTCATCCCAGAAAGCTTGCAACCTTCCTTTCAAGGTTTGTGCTTAAAACACCCTATGGTATCGGACTTGCAATGCCCGAAACTATGGAAATGGCTCTTCAGGAGTGCGGTGTTCCCCGTATTCTCTTTGCCGCAGGTGTTTCCGCAGTAGGCAAGCTTCTCGGCAAGCGTGGCTGGTTCTATATGGTTGCAGGTGAAAAGGCAAGAACAATCGACGGTCCCTGCGACTGCACACTCCCCCCTTACAATGAATGCGTTTCACTTGCGCCTCTCAATCCTGACGAGGTTGCAAAAAAGGTAAGCGACGCTATCGGTGCGGCAGTTATCATCACCGACATCAACGACCTTGGCGGCAACATTCTCGGCACATCCTCACCCTCAATGGACAGAGATCTTTATGTAAAAATCCTCAAGGATAACCCCCTCGGTCAGTCAAGCGAACAGACACCTATGGGTATCATCCGCAAATGCAACTGATAAAAGGAGTTAATTAAAATGGCTAAGTATACAAAAGAAGATATAATCAGAATATGCGAGGAAGAAAAGGTAAGCTTTATCAATCTTCAGTTTACCGATATTATGGGTACGCTCAAAAGCGTCTGCCTTACCGTAAGCCAGCTCGGAAAAGCACTTGACAACAAGTGTATGTTTGACGGCTCTTCAATCGACGGCTTTGTTCGTATTGAAGAAAGTGATATGCAGCTTCATCCTGACCTTGACTCCTTCGTAATCCTCCCCTGGGACTGCGAATCAGGCAAAACCGCAAGGCTTATCTGCGACGTTTACAAGTCAGACGGAACTCCCTTTGAGGGCGACCCCAGATATGTTCTGCGCCGTGCAATCAAAAAGGCTGCCGATATGGGCTTTGACTGCTATGTAGGCCCCGAATGTGAATTCTTCCTTTTCCATCTCGACGAGCACGGAAAGGCAACAACCAAGTCCTACGATATGGGCGGATACTTTGACCTCGGTCCCGTTGACAGAGGTGAGGGCTGCCGTAAGGAAATCTGCCTTTGCCTTGAAAAAATGGGCTTTGAAATTGAAGCATCACATCACGAAAACGCAACGGCTCAGCACGAAATCGACTTCAAGTACGATGAAGTTCTCCGTACTGCAGATAATGTTATGACCTTCAAGTATGTTGTTAAAAACCTTGCAAACCGTCATAACCTTTATGCAACCTTTATGCCCAAGCCTATCTACGGCATCTGCGGCAGCGGTATGCACATCAACCTTTCACTTTTCAAGGACGGCAAAAACGTTTTCTGTGACGAAAGTGATAATGCAGGCCTTTCACAGGTTGCCTATAACTTCATTGCAGGTGTAATGCACCACATCAAGGCAATCACAATCCTTACAAACCCCATCGTTAACTCATACAAGCGTCTTGTTCCCGGCTACGAGGCTCCCGTTTACATTGCCTGGTCTGCAAAAAACAGAAGTCCCCTTATCCGTATCCCCACCGCAAGAGGAACAGGTACAAGAATCGAGCTTCGTAACCCCGACCCCGCCGCAAACCCCTACCTTGCTATGGCTGCAGTGCTTCAGGCAGGTCTTGACGGCGTTGAAAAGGCTATGCTTCCTCCCCCTCCCAAGGATTCAAACATCTTCGACCTTACTCCCGAGGAAAGAAAGGCAGAAGGAATCCACTCACTTCCCAAAACTCTCCGTGAGGCCACCAAGGAATTCATTGCAAGCGACTTCGCAAAGGAAGCTATGGGTGAGCACGTACATAAAAAATACATCGAGGCTAAGCAGGAGGAGTGGACAGAATATTCCACCCGTGTTTCACAGTGGGAGATTGATAAGTACCTCGGTAAATATTAATTGAAAGAGAACTTAAAATGAACTACAACATAAATCCCCTTGCTTTTACGGGAATTTTTGCCGTGCCCAACAGCGTGGTGGACGATAATATCCGCCTCGCCTCGGCACTTCAGCTAAAAACCCTTTTATATATGCTCCGTCACAGTGCTGAGGGTAAGGTTTCCCTCGCAGAGCTTTCAAAGGCTATCGGCTTCGGGAATGAGGACATCAGCGATGCCCTCATTTTCTGGGAGGAGAGAGGTCTCGTCACAAAGGACGGCTCCGCTCCCACGGCACCCGTAAGTGTAGCAAAAGAGGAAGCGGCTGTTACACCGCCTCCTGTTATTGCACCTGCACCCTCACCTGTACCTGTTCAGAATGTAAAAAAGGTAGAGGAAATACCTGTTACAAAGCCTAACCACGAGCAGGTTGCCGCAAGGCTTCAGGAAAGCGAGGAGCTCCGTCTCCTTTTCACCGAGGCGCAGAATATTCTCGGTAAAACCGTGGGCTATGACGGACAGTCGACCCTCATTATGATGCACGACAGCTACGGTCTGCCCGTTGAGGTTATACTTATGGCAATTGAGTACAACAAAAACAAGGGTAAAACCGGCTTCGCATCAATTTCCAGAACCGGCAGAGAGTGGAGTGAGCTTGAAATTGACAGCATTGAGGGAGCCATTGAATATATCGAGGCGCACAACATTGTTGATGAAGCCTGGCACAAGCTCCGTTCAATGACGGAAATCACAAACAAAAATCCCACCCAGAAGCAAAAGCGCTTCCTTACCGCATGGATAAAGGAATACGGCTTTAACACCGATATGATTTATTTTGCCTATGAGGAAGCTATTGACAACACAGGTAAAATAAGCTTTGAATATATGGATAAGGTGCTTTCGAACTGGTACAAAAATGCCGTTAAGACACCTCAGGACATTCAGAGAGAAAAGATGAAGTGGCAGCAGCAACAGCAAAAGAGCAAGACTGCACCTTCGAAAAATGTCAAGCAAAAACCACCCGGTGAAAGGCGCGAGCCCACCTTTGATGTTTCCGCCTTCACTAAAAAAGCCATTGGCATAAAATATGTTCCCCCGAAGGAGGAGGACTGATAAAATGGCATACAAACAGATTGTATATCAGCGCGCAAGGGCAGAGCTTGAAGCCCGCCGCAAAAAAGCCGAAAAGGAAAACGACGCCCGCCGTCTCAAGGCAATTTCACTTTGTCCCGAAATTGCAAGGGTAGAGGGTGAAATTGCCTCCTACGGTCTTGATGCCGTCAAGGCACTCGGTATGGGCGGAGATGCGGAAAAATACATCCGCGAGCTTTCAGTTAAAAGCCTTGCCGCTCAGGACAGAAAAAAGCAGCTTCTTAAAAGCATCGGTCTCGAAGAGGACTACCTTGAAATAAAATACACCTGCCCAATCTGTAAGGACACAGGCTCTCACGACGGATTTTTCTGCGATTGTCAGAAAAAGGAGGTTGTCAGTCAGGCAAAGCTTCTTCTCGGCGAAACCGCACCCGTAAAGAGCTGCACCTTTGAAAAATTTTCGCTTAGCTTCTATCCCGACGTTGTTGACCCGGAGCTTGGCGTAAGTCAGCGTGAGCATATGAGCACCGTGTATAACTTCTGCAGGGATTATGCAAATAACTTTACAAAAAAGGCTCAGGGGCTCACAATGTACGGCGGCACGGGTCTCGGTAAAACACACCTTTCCCTTGCCATTGCAAACGTTGTAATTGAGCGCGGCTACGATGTTTACTACGGTAGCGTTCAGAGCATTATGGAAAAGCTCGAAAAGGAGCATTTCGGAAGAAAAAATAATGACGAAAGCGAAAAGGAAGCCATCACAAGCGCCGACCTTCTCATTATTGACGACCTCGGTGTTGAATTTGTGACACAGTTCACAACGGCATCGCTTCACGATATTCTCAACACAAGAATGCTCAAGGGTCTGCCCACAATCATAAGCACCAACCTTGAAATGGACGAGATTTACGAAAAATACACCCAGCGCATTGCTTCCCGTCTTTTCGGCAGCAGTCTTCCCCTCGCCTTCTGCGGCAGGGATATAAGACAGATAAAATAATTCTGAAAGGCTACCGCTATGAAAATTCAACAGTCCGCTGAAAATTACCTTGAAACCATTTATATGCTTCAGAAGAGCAAGGGCTCATGCCGTTCGGTTGATATTGCAAACGAGCTCGGATTTTCAAAGCCCAGCGTCAGTGTCGCAATGAAAAACCTGAGAACAAACGGCTTTATTGATGTTTCGGGAGAAGGAAACATCACATTGCTCGAGCCCGGCAGAAAAATTGCTCAGGAGCTTTTTGAAAGACATACAATGCTCACAAAATGCCTTGTTGCAATCGGTGTCCCCGAGGAGGTTGCCGTCGAGGATGCCTGCAGAATTGAACACGTAATTTCAAAAGAAAGCTTTGATGCAATAAAGGAAAGCTTTCACAGACATAAAAATTTTAAGGGAGAAAAAATATGAAGAATGTACTTGTAACAGGTGCAACGGGCGGAATGGGTAAGGCCATCTGCTCATTGCTCAACAAGAAGGGCTATAAGGTTTACGGCCTTGACTACAAGCAGGGCGAAAGCTATGACAACGTGAAGCTTTACCAATGCGACGTGACCGATACTGACTCGGTTAAAAAAGCCTTTGACGAGGTAAGCGCCGACGCAAAGGAGCTTTACGCCATCATCCATACCGCAGGCATCTACGATATGGATTCCCTTATCGAAATGGACGAAAAACGCTTCCTGCGTATTTTTGATGTAAATCTTTTCGGTATTTTCCGTATCAACAAGACCTTCAAGCCCTTGATTTCAAAGGGTGGCAGAATTGTCATCACCTCAAGTGAGCTTGCTCCTCTTGATCCCCTTCCCTTTACAGGAATTTACGGCATTACAAAGGCGGCCGTTGAAAAATACGCCTTCTCTCTCAGGCAGGAGCTTCAGCTTCTCGGTATCAAGGTTTCCGTAATAAGACCGGGTGCCATCAAAACCGACCTTCTCAACTCCTCCGACGTTGCTATCAAGCGCTTTCTTGAAAGCACCGAGCTTTACACCTGTAACGCTCAGAAGTTTGACAAAATCATCAGCAGCGTAAAATCACGTCACGTTCCTGCTGAAAAAATTGCAGACATTGCCCTTTCGGCAATTGAGGATGCTCATCCGAAGTATGTATACAAAATCAACCGCAATCCTCTTTTGCTTCTGCTTAATTCATTGCCCGACAAGGCTCAGGTAATGGCTTTGGGACTGATTCTTAAATCATAAGGCATAACAGCTCCCCTTCTTTTCCGACCGGAAAGGTAAATTTGTATAATAAGGGTAATTTGTGAGTCACAGCACTTGAAAACACCTGCATATGATGTTATAATCATTACATCGCTGACAACAATGTTAAAAATGTGACATCTTCTACCTTCTTTATATAAAATCGGAAAAGAAAAGGGAATCGTTATAGCGGTTCCCTTTTCTTTATTCTTACAGTTGTCTAACCCGACAATAAAAACGAAAGGATGTGTTCTTTTGGCTTTGCAAGCAAGCAAAAAACGTGTAATGTGGATTGAGGTGCTGCGAATTTTCGCAACCTGTCTTGTTCCTGTCGCTCACCTTTGCTCGAATGTTCTCAACAACACGGCAGGTATTCATTCAGCAGACTACATTACAATGAATTTCATCAATTCTATGTGCCGCTGGGTTGTTCCCGTTTTTGTTATGATAAGCGGTATCTTCTTCCTCAATCCCGAGAAGGAATGTGATCCCAAGAAGATTTTCAAAAAAAATATCGTAAGAATGGCAACCGCCTTCATTTTCTGGTCCGTTATTTACGCCCTGCAGCAGAACTTCTTCCCGCCTCACGCCTTCGGCAAGGAGATTGCACCCTTTTCAAAAAAGGCGTTTTTCAACGACCTCATTTCAGGTGAATATCATATGTGGTATCTTTATATGATTGCCGCTCTTTACCTTATAACTCCCCTTATAAAGGTTTTCACCGACCACGCCACTAAAAGACAGCTTGAAACCTTTATGGCACTCTCCTTTATTTTTGCAAATGTGATTCCTATGTTTCTGGCATATCCCTTTATAAAGAAATTCGAATTCAACCTTGTCAATCAGTACCTCAGCGCAGGCTTTGTTACCGGCTACACGGGTCTTTATGTCGGCGGTCAGTATATGGTACGTTATCCCTTTACAAAAAAGGTCAGGCGGATTGTTTACCTTATGGGTATTTTCGGATACATACTTATGTCCTGCAGTAATCTCTGGCTTTCCTTCTACAAGGATTCACCCACAAAGGATCTGCTTCAGACCTACCACGCAAGCAGTGTAGTGATTTCCTATGCGATGTTCACCTTTTTCCAGCACGTTGTTTCAAAGATTGAATTCGGCGAAAAAAGCGTCAGAATCATCAAGTGGCTTTCCGCCCGCTCCTTCGGCGTTTATCTGTGCCACGTTTTCATTATGAGATGCTTCCAGTATTTCGGCGTTCAGGTCATCCACCTCAAGCCCGCCGCATCAGTCTTTGACCTGTCGTTCCTGCCTTACGTGCATATACCTGCAATCATCGGCGTACCCGTGCTCTCACTTCTTGTGCTTATTCTCTCATTTGCCGTCTCGTGGGCAATTTCAAAAATCCCCGTGCTGAACAAGTACGTGGTATAAAATCTGTAAAACTAAAGCTGTCACCTTTACGCCAACACCCCATAAGGAAGTATTTCTTTAAAATGTGAAATAACTTCACAATAATGCGTTAAAAATCACCGATATGCGTCAGCATTATCGGTGATTTTCGCCTTTTCTTGCAAAGCTATTTCGCATTTTAAAGTGCTTCGCAGTTTCGT
>JAZOVO010000086.1:0-13720 GCA_045658745.1 Acutalibacteraceae bacterium
TATGTAAAAGAGGAGGATCGCGTTTCCGTCACTCTTTATTTTACTAAAATGGTAGCGGCAGTGGGACTTGAACCTACGACCTTTCGGGTATGAACCGAACGCTCTAGCCAACTAAGCTATGCCGCCATGTCTACGCCGCTCAACACAACGCTTGCATATTATATTATACAATCTTTGATTTGTCAATACCTTTTTTTATTTTTTTCAAAAATTTTTTCATCGGTTTTTTCTTGCTTTTTCAGCCTCTCAGAGCACCGAAAAACTCTGTCAGCACGGAGGCACATTCCTTTTCCATAAAGCCGCCGATAACCTGAGGCGCATTCATAAAGGGCATACCGCAAAGGTCACATACTCCGCCCATCGCGCCGCCCTTTTCATCGTAGGCGCCGAACACAACTCTGTCAATTCTCGAAGCCATAATAGCACCCGCACACATCGGGCAAGGCTCAAGGGTGACGTACATCGTGCAGCCGTCAAGCCTCCAGGAGGAAAGCGCCTCACAGGCGGCGTTTATTGCCTCTGTTTCCGCGTGGGAAAGTGCATTCTGACGCGCTTCCCTTTTATTATATCCCTCGGCAATGATTTTATTCTCTTTTACAATCACCGCTCCTACGGGAACCTCACCCGCCGCTGCCGCTTTTTTTGCATTTTCAACGGCTCTTATCATAAATTCCTCTTTTATCATAACATCCTCAAAATTACTGCTGAGCAGGATTGATATATTCAAGCGTTACATAAAGCATATATGCCATTGTAATTATCATTGTAGGGCTTAAAAAGAATGCCCTGATTTTTTCGCCCGTACCTAGAAGGCTTTTATTCGCTGAAAGCCTGACATCTCTTGTATGATTTACAAAATAAAGCAGACATAGCAGGCCTATGCCGATAAGACCGTAAAGAGCAAGAGTGTAAGGAATTGCAATCTGCTCCTGACCGAAATGCTCACTTAAATAATATACTATAATAGATAGGGAGTTGTTGATGGCGTGGATAATAATACCCGTCCAGATTGTGCCCGTTTTAACGGAAAGATAGCCCAGAGCAAAGCCTGCCATAAGCGCAAAGGGAGCCTGCACCATATTACCGTGCATTGCAGCAAACACAAAGGCAGAGGCAGCAATAGCAAAGCTGTCACCGTAACGCCTGAGTGACCCCATAACATACCCGCGAAGAGCAATCTCCTCAACAATTGCGGCAGTTATCGCAACGCGGAAGAAGGTAAGTATAATTCCGCTAAAACCCTCCGCCATCGGGATATCGGGTGCGGTAAGCTCCACATTGAAGCTGTCAAAAAACATTGTGATATAGGTATTGATAATATTACCCAGCATACAAAGTCCCACACCCGCCAGGATTGCGGGAAGCATAAGCGAGCTTCTGTAGGGACTGCCGAGCTCGGGAACAAACTCTGCGCCCGAAGCCGTTTTCATTCTTTTACCGAAGAAGAGGAAGGGCAGAAGCATACCTATAATTACAACAAGTATATCGGTTGCGCTGCTGAAATAAGCATCGTTATAGTATCTGTCCATAAGACCGAAAAGCTCAAGAGACAGAATAATCGCGCTTTGCACAATGACACTCACAAGCACAGCCGCACCTGTATAAAGTCCGAGCTTTTTCAGCGTTCTTTTTTCGTTATCCTTACGGATAAAGTAATCGGGATAACCGGCGGCACCTGCCGTGTACTGAAAATCCCTGAAATCGTTACTCATAAAAATTACTCCCCGGCCTTGTCTGATTCTCTTTTAGCCGTTGTCTGCGATGCGTCAACGCCCTCGGTGCTTGTAGGCACAAACATAACCTTGAAGGTCATAAGCATAAGCCTGAAGTCCTCAAGAAGTGACTGATTTGCAACATACATAAGGTCCATCTGCACCTTGTCATAGGGCGGTGTGTTATATTTGCCGTAAACCTGAGCATAGCCAGTAAGACCTGCCTTAACCTGAAGTCTCAGGGCAAATTCGGGCATATCCTTTTCGTACTGAGCCGCAATCTCGGGTCTTTCGGGGCGGGGTCCCACAAAGGACATATCACCCTTAAGGATGTTGAAAAGCTGAGGCAGCTCATCAAGACGTGTTGCTCTTATGAATTTACCTACGGGAGTGATTCTGCTGTCACCCTCTGAGGCAAGCCTTGCAACACCGTCCTTTTCGGCATTCTGTATCATGCTTCTGAACTTGATAAGCTCAAAGGTTTTACCGTTAGTGGTGAGTCTCACCTGCTTATAGAAGGCGGGACCTCCGTCATAAGCCTTGACGGCAATTGCCGTTGCAATCGTAAAGGGAAGCGAGATGATAATTGCGATAAGTGAAAGCACTATATCAAAGAATCTTTTTGCAACAAGATAAATAAGGCTTGCATCGCTTCTTCTGCAGCGGTAAACGGGAACATTGAGAAGCTGGATTGTTCTGCCGCCACGGATGATTGTATCGGAAATTTTAGGCTTCACGTAAGCAACCTTGCCGTTGGCAATACAGAACTTCACAACCTCGTTACGGTAATCCGAAGGCACACCGCAGAGGAATACTGCATCAACCTTTTTAATCTGAGCGAACAGGGCCTCGAGAGGGATTTTTTCACAGTCCCAGGTTTTAAGCACGGTGAAGCGCTTGTCCATACTCCTGATTCCCTTGAGCGAGAGATAAGAGTCAACGTTACCGAAAACAACAATTGTCCTCTTCGGCTTGTGTATTTTGAAATACAAATGGTCGGTAAGATAACACCAGAGAGCGGCAATCACGGAAAAAATAAGGAACATCACTACAAAGGGCCATACCGACAGAAGCCTATAGCTGAGAAGTGAGAAAATAACGTAGCATATTCCCTGAAGGAAGCCTATTGCAATAATCTGCGAGAAAATGAGGTCCCATACGGGAGATGTACCTACAAGAAAGCCGCCGTAAACCTTGACAAAGGCAATATAAACAGCAACAATCAGCACACACATAAGGTAGTTACCCAGACGGTAGAAGGGCGTGGGAATAGCGGGGTTATAGTATTCAACCCAGCCGTAGTAAAGACTGCCCGTAAAAATTGCCGTTATAAGCAGCTTCATAGAATACAGTACTATTTTTTCCTTTTTATTCGGTGTTACACTTTTAGTATTCATATCAAATTTCCTCTGTTAATCGTCTGTTGATTTATTTTATATTCAAAACTTAATTTTTAGTTTAAACTATATGACAACATATAATACCATATTTTTTGCCATAAGTAAAGACCTGTGTATAACATAAAAAAAGACGGCGTATCTCTACGCCGTCCTGAACTGCAGTTCATACAAATATTAATATGTGAATTCCCAAACCTCGTTGAGCTCGCCTTCAAATTCTGCCTTACCTTCAGCAAATGCAATCTTTGCTGTACCGTCGCCCTTCATAGGCATCTTGTTTACAAACTTGATAACCTGACCTGCGGGGTTAACTGTGATTTCAACAGTTGAGCCGGGATAGCTCATATTTGCATCAACAATCTGAGCACCTGAGGGAAGATCATCATTGAAGCTCATAATGTTAAGATAACCGATAGCCTTTGAGTTGTGTGTGGGAATGGGATTTGTGCCGGTCGTAGTTTCTGCAACAAGAACAACGCTGTAAACTATGTTCTCACCCTGCTTTGTTGCAGTTGCATTTGCAACACCGTCAATAGTAAGTGCAAAATCCTTTGTTGCATCGTTTGAGGGAGGAATAGCTTCCTTGATGGGCTTTGTGCTTCCGTCAGGATATGTTGCAATTCCGCCTGCAACCGTGATTCTTTCGTCAACAGGCTCACCAACCATACCGCTGATGATATTGTTTACAAGGCTTCTGAGACTTTCAACTGAAAGCGCAGTAAGATTAACTGTTACGTTCTCTGTCTTATGTGCGGTCATATTCTGCTCGCTCTTGATTTTGTTCACGCCCTCGGAAACCTTTGCGAGAATCTGCTCCTTTGAAAGAGCTGAAACGTCAACACTTGTGTCTGAGCCGGGAGTTGCAGCGCTGTCAGGTGTTGAGGGATTTACAACGGGAGTGCTGGGCTGAGTTGAAGGCTGAACCTGAACAGGATTCTGCTGAACGGGCTGTGTTGTTGTGGGCTCAGTCGTCTGGGGAGCCTGAGTTGTGGTCACGTTGCTGCTTGCAGCAGCGGCTCTCTTCTTTTCGCGCATAGCACCTACCTCAATACCCATAAGGAAAATCCATACTGCGAGCACTACGGCAATTATTGCCTTAACTTCTTTTTTCATTAGTCATATCTCCTTTGAAGCAATATACACACCGGACGTCACTGTCCGGCACGGGATTACAATATACTAATATACCATACCCAAAAAATTACATTTTGTCAATAACTACAGAAAAAAATTAACATAAAATCAATATGATTTTTACTGATATTACGACTTTTTATTTATCGGACAGACTGTAAAATAATCATCTGCGGCAAAATTGCTCTTTATAACAAGCACCTCTGACAAATCTTCTAACAAAATGCACAAACAAATATTATACTTTTTAACCAATATGTTATATTTTCACAAATTCTATTGAATTTTATTTTTCGAAGTGCTATTATGTTATATGTATAAAAATCTGAATTTAAAGAGGTGTTGAAATGGCTGAGAAAAAACCGCTCGGTGACGATGTTGCGCTGTACCTTTTTCATCAGGGAAACAACATGAAGGCCTATGAATATATGGGCTGCCACCGGGTAAAGGATGAAGCCGACCTTTTCTCCTTCCGTGTATGGGCGCCGCACGCAAAGGCGGTAAGCGTCATCGGTCAGTTTAACGACTGGGACGAGAGCCGCGGCGTTATGACAAAAATCAACGACGCCGGTATGTGGGAATGCTATCTGAGCGGAGTAAAAGCTTTTGACGCTTACAAGTTCCTCGTCACCGCCGCAGACGGAAAGAAAACCGCCAAGGCCGACCCCTACGCCTTCCATACGGAGACAAGACCGGGAACAGCTTCAAAATACTTCGAGCTTGACGGCTACAAATGGGGCGACGCCAAATGGCAGAAGCAGAAGGAAAGCGTTAACGTTTATGCTTCACCGATGAATATCTACGAGGTGCACGCAGGCTCCTGGAAGCAGCACGCCGACGGTAATCCCTATACCTACCGTGACCTTGCCGATGAGCTTGTGCCCTACGTAAAGGATATGGGCTATACCCACATTGAATTTATGCCCCTTTCGGAATATCCCTTTGACGGCTCCTGGGGCTATCAGGTAACGGGCTACTTCTCTGCTACCTCCCGCTTCGGCACTCCTCACGATTTTATGTATCTTGTTGACACCTGCCATAAAAACGGCATTTCCGTCATCCTCGACTGGGTACCCGCTCACTTCCCGAAGGACGAGCACGGACTCAGAATGTTTGACGGTGAGGCCTGCTACGAATACAAGGACCCGAAAAAGGGAGAGCACAAGGAATGGGGCACTATGGTCTTTGACTTCGGCAGAAACGAGGTCATCTCCTTCCTTACAAGCTCCGCCGCCTTCTGGCTTGACAAGTATCACATTGACGGACTGCGCGTTGACGCCGTTGCCTCAATGCTTTACCTTGACTACGGCAGAGAAAACGGACAGTGGATTGCCAACAAATACGGCGGCAACGAAAACCTTGAGGCAGTTGAATTTTTCCGCAAGCTGAACAGCGGAATTTTCCGCGAGTTCAATAACCCCCTCATGATTGCAGAGGAAAGCACCGCCTGGCCTCTTGTAACAAAGCCTGCCGACATCGGCGGTCTCGGCTTTAACTTCAAGTGGAATATGGGTTGGATGAACGACGCCCTCAGATATTTCTCAATGGACGGTCTTTCAAGGAAATATAACCACAATCTTCTGACCTTCTCATTCTTCTATGCCTTCTCGGAAAACTTCGTGCTTCCCATCTCTCACGATGAGGTTGTTCACGGAAAATGCTCACTCATCGGCAAAATGCCGGGCGAATATGACGACAAATTCAGAGGCATCCGCTCCTTCCTCGGCTATCTGATGGCTCACCCCGGAAAGAAGCTCACCTTTATGGGACAGGAGTTCGGTCAGTTCATTGAATGGAAATATGACAGCGGTCTCGACTGGGTGCTTCTCGATTACGAAAAGCACAGACAGTTAAAGCAATACGTTAAAAAGCTCAATCATATTTATCTCAAGTATCCCGCCCTCTGGGAAATCGACTATAGCTGGGAAGGCTTCAAGTGGCTCGTGAGCGATGACCATACCAACAGCGTAATTGCTTTTTCAAGAAGAGACAGCAAGGGCGAGGAGCTTGTGGTTGTTGCCAACTTCACCCCCGTAACGAGGGAGAAATACTCCTTCGGTGTTGAAAGAGAAGGTACCTATGAAGTCATTCTCAACTCCGACGACACCGCCTTCGGCGGCGAGGGTCAGGGTACAAAAACCAAGGTTACTTCAAAGAAAAAAGGAATGCACGGCTTTGAAAACAGTATCACTCTGAATCTCCCCGGTCTTTCCTTCCTTCTTCTGAAATACAAGGGCAAGCCCGCAAAGAAAACTGCTAAAAAAACTGACACAAAATAAATTTACAGGAGGAATTACTATGCTCAAGAAAACAGAATGCCTTGCTATGCTTCTTGCAGGCGGACAGGGCAGCAGACTTGGTATCCTTACCAAAAACATTGCAAAGCCGGCAGTACCCTACGGCGGCAAATACCGCATTATCGACTTCCCTCTTTCAAACTGTATCAACTCCGGCATTGAAACAGTAGGTGTACTCACACAGTATCAGCCTCTCGAGCTGAACGACTACATCGGCAACGGTCAGCCCTGGGATCTTGACCGTGCCTTCGGCGGTGTACATATCCTCTCCCCCTATCAGCAGATCAAGGGCACAGAGTGGTACAAGGGCACAGCCAACGCTATCTATCAGAACATACACTTCATCGACCGCTATAACCCCGAATATGTTGCAGTTCTTTCAGGTGACCACATCTACAAGATGGACTACAACAAGATGCTCGAATTTCACAAAGCAAACGATGCAGCCTGCACAATCGCAATGCTCGAGGTACCTTGGGAGGAGGCATCACGCTTCGGTCTTATGTTCGTAAACGATGACGGCTCAATCACCGACTTCGAGGAAAAGCCGAAAAATCCCAGAAGCAACAAGGCTTCAATGGGTGTTTATATCTTCACCTGGAGTAAGCTTCGTCAGTACCTCATCGACGACGAGGCCAACCCCGAATCACACAACGACTTCGGTCACAACGTTATTCCCGCAATGCATCAGGCAGGCGAGAGAATGTTTGCATATAAGTTTGACGGCTACTGGAAGGACGTAGGTACAATCGAAAGCCTCTGGGAAGCTAATCTCGACCTTCTCAACCCCAAGGTTGACCTCGACCTTTCCGACGATAGCTGGAAAATCTACTCCCGCAATCCCATCGCTCCTCCTCACTTCATCGCTGACACAGCCAAGGTCGAAAACTCAATGGTAGGCGAGGGCTGCTACATTGCCGGTGAGGTTGACTATTCAATCCTCTTCTCAAACGTAACCGTTGAGGAAGGCGCAACCGTCAAGTATTCAATCGTAATGCCCGGAACAACAATCAAGAAGGGCGCTGTTGTTGAATATGCTATGATTGCCGAAAACGCCGTTATCGAAGAGGACGCTCACATCGGTGAAAGCCCCGAGACTATCGACAACCTTGAAAACTGGGGCGTAACCGTTATCGGCGAAAAGGTAACCGTCGGCAAGGGCGTCGCGGTAAAAGCAAAGGAAATGATTGACGAAGACATAAAGGGGGTTAAATAATGGCTGCTTCAAACGTACTCGGAATTATTTATTCAAACGCTTATGATTCAATTTTAAGCGAGCTTACAAGCGTCCGCACAATGGGCTCCGTTCCCTTTGCAGGAAGATACAGACTTATTGACTTTGTTCTTTCAAGCATGGTTAACAGCGGTATCGGCAAGGTAGGCGTAAGCACAAAGGCTAACTATCAGTCACTTATGGATCACCTCGGCTCAGGTAAGCCCTGGGACCTTTCAAGAAAAAGAGACGGCATTACCTTCCTTCCTCCCTTCGCAGGAGAGGTTTACGGAAACCGCATAAACGCCCTCGAGGCAATGCTTCCCTACATTTCAAAGTCAACCAACGAATATGTGCTTATGGCTGACTGCAATGTTGTATGCAACCTTGACTACACCGCAATCATCGAAGGCCACAAGGCAAGCGGAGCAGACATCACAGTTGCCTACAAGAGAGGAATCGCTCCGAAGCTCAGCCACGTTATGACTCTTGATATTGACGAGGATGCAAAAATAAGTGCTATCAAGGTCGGCGACACCTCAGACACAGCCTGCGACTATGCACTCAACATTATCGTTATGAGCAGAGTTCTTCTTGAAAGACTTCTGCGCGGTGCACAGATTATGGGTGCAAAGAATTTCGAAAGAGATATCCTTGCTGCAAATGTAAACGCCCTCAATATCAGAGGTCACAAGATTGATACCTATGCAAAGGTTATCGACTCACTCCAGAGCTACTATGACATCAGCATGGAGCTTCTCTCGGGCGAATACAGAGACCTGTTCAACGCCGAAAACCCTGTATATACAAAGGTACGCGACGATATGCCCGCAATTTACGGCATCTGCGCAAGTGCAAAGAATTCACTTGTTGCCGACGGCTGTATTATCAAGGGTACTGTTGAAAATTCAATCCTCTTCCGCGGCGTTCACGTTGCCGAGGGAGCAGTTGTCAGAAACTCAATTGTTATGCAGGACAGCTTCATCAGCGCAGGCGCAAAGGTGAACTGTGCAATCCTTGACAAGGATGTTGTTATTAAACCGGGCCGTGAAATCAGCGGCGCAGAAACCTATCCGCTTTATATCGGTAAGGGAATAACTGTATAAAAACAAGCAAAGTTCTTTTGATTCTTTTCTTACAAGAAAGCCCTCTTGCGGTTCCCAAAATTCATTACGGCTTGGAGCGCCTATGAATTTTGACCGCTGCGCCATCGTCACTTCGCTGTTTCGTCCGCAGGACGCGCTTCGGTGACGATGCCCACGGCGAGCGACAAGAATAATGCCCTCGCCGGGCAGGCAACACTTTTTTGAAAAAAAGTGTTCAAAAAACTTTCTCTTTTCGCATTTTTCAGAAAGGACCACTAAACTATGAAAGTATTATACGTAGCAAGTGAGGCACTGCCCTTTATGGCCAGCGGCGGACTCGGCGACGTTGCCGGCTCCCTCCCTCAGGCACTCCGCAAAAGACTTATCGGCTGCAGAGTTGTAATGCCTCTTTATGACACAATCAAGCAGGAATGGAAGGACAAGATGACCTTCATCACAAACATTTCCGTTCCCGTTGCCTGGAGAAGACAGTACTGCGGTATTTTTCAGGCAAAGCACGAGGGCGTAATCTACTACCTCATCGACAATCAGTACTACTTCAAGCGTGATACAATCTACGGCCACTACGATGACGCAGAGCGCTTCACCTTCTTCTCACGTGCCGTGCTTGAAATTCTTCCCGTTGTTGATTTCAAGCCCGATATCATCCACTGTAATGACTGGCAGTCAGCTCTGACTCCCGTTTTCTATTCAACCTTCTACAGCAAGGACCCCTGGTATCAGGGCATTAAGACTGTTTTCACAATCCACAACATTCAGTATCAGGGCACCTACGGTATGGAGCTTGTAAACGATGTTATCGGTCTCAACCCCGCTGATACCGCGATCGTGGAATACGACGGTGACGTTAACTTTATGAAGGGTGCAATTGAATGTGCAAACAAGGTCACAACCGTTTCACCCTCCTATGCAAATGAAATCCTTGACCCCTGGTACAGCCACGGTCTTGATACGATCCTCCGCGAGCGTCAATGGAAGCTTCAGGGCATTCTCAACGGTATCGACACCGTTAACTATGACCCCGAAACCGATGCATGCATCGTTAAGAATTACACCGTTAAGGACGTAAAGGATGGCAAGGCAGAAAACAAGCGTCAGCTTCAGGAAAACATGGGGCTTCCCCAGCGCGCAGACGTACCCGTTATCGGTCTCGTTACACGTCTTGTTTCCCACAAGGGTCTTGACCTTATCAAGGGCATTCTTGACGAGCTCCTTTACACAACCGATGTTCAGGTTGTTGTTGTCGGCTCGGGTGACTGGCAGTATGAAAACTTCTTCAAGGAGATGGCAAACAAGTATCCCGACAAGCTTGCAGTAAGAATCGGCTTTGTTCCCTCTCTTGCAAGAAAGATTTATGCCGGTGCTGACCTCTTCCTTATGCCCTCAAAGAGTGAGCCCTGCGGCCTTTCACAGATGGTGGCTCTGCGTTACGGCACAGTACCCATCGTACGTGAGACCGGCGGTCTTCGTGACTCCATTTCCGACAGCGGTGACGGTCAGGGTAACGGCTTCACCTTCAAGACTTACAATGCACACGATATGCTCGGTGCTATCAGAAGAGGTCTTGGTGCTTATGCTGATAAGGAATATTGGGATAAGCTTGTTGTCCGTGCAATGGAATGTGATTGCAGCTGGGGTAAGAGCGCTAATGAGTACATTAAGATGTATAAGGAGCTTTTGAAATAAAACTCAAAGTTCTTTGGTTCTTTCTTACAAGAAAGAACGCCTGACCGGCGAGGTCATAAAACCAATTTATAATAGTAAAGGTCACGGAAAATTCCGTGACCTTTATTCTTCTTTGTTTCGTCATGGGGCTTTGCCCCTTGCACCCCACAAGCTTTTGTAAAAGCTTGACCAAAACTTTTCTTGTTTTCCTAGTTACATGCCTGAGCCCATTGAGTAGTTGGGAGCTTCCTTTGTAATTGAAATATCGTGAGGATGGCTTTCAATAAGACCTGCTGAAGTGATTCTGATGAACTGAGTCTTTGTCTTGAGCTCATCAATTGTAGCACAGCCGCAGTAGCCCATACCTGCACGGAGACCGCCCATCATCTGGTAAACGGTTTCGCCGAGAGTTCCCTTGTAAGGTACGCGACCTTCAACGCCTTCGGGAACAAGCTTCTTGTTGTTTGCCTGGAAGTATCTGTCCTTACTGCCCTTGTTCATAGCAGCAATGGAGCCCATTCCGCGGTAAACCTTGTACTTTCTGCCCTGATAGATTTCTGTATCGCTGGGTGATTCCTCACAGCCTGCAACAAGTGAGCCGACCATGATTGCGGAAGCACCTGCGGCAATAGCCTTAACGATTTCACCTGAGTACTTGATACCGCCGTCACCGATAACATTCTTGCCGTACTTTGCAGCTTCTTCAGCACAGTCGTAAATAGCAGTAATCTGGGGAACACCGATACCTGCAACAACACGGGTTGTACAGATTGAGCCGGGGCCGATACCAACCTTTACACAATCAGCACCTGATTCAAGAAGTGCCTTTGTTGCAGCAGCCGTTGCAACGTTACCTGCAATAAGTGAAACCTCAGGGAATGCTGCCTTAACCTTTTCAACAGCCTTGAGGATGTTTTTACTGTGACCGTGAGCTGAGTCAAGAACAAATGCGTCAACGCCTGCAGCAACAAGAGGAGTTGCTCTGTCAAGCACGTCTGCAGTTGCACCGAGAGCTGCTGCGCAGAGAAGTCTGCCGCGGCTGTCACGTGCTGAATTGGGATACTGAACAGCCTTTTCAATATCCTTGATTGTGATAAGTCCCTTAAGGAAGCCGTTAGCATCAACAAGGGGAAGCTTTTCAATCTTATGCTTCATGAGGATAATTTTAGCTTCCTCAAGAGTTGTATCTTCCTTACCTGTAACAAGGTTATCCTTTGTCATAACCTCGCTGATTCTGATATTGTAATCAGAAAGGAAACGAAGGTCACGGTTTGTAAGGATACCTACAAGCTTGCCGTTTTCGCAAACGGGCACACCTGAAATGCGGTAGTTGTGCATAAGCTCTTCTGCTTCGTAAACATAATTGTCGGGAGCAAGGAACATCGGATTTGTGATAACACCGTTTTCACTTCTCTTAACCTTATCTACCTCTGCAACCTGTTCTTCAATGGACATATTCTTGTGAATAACACCAAGACCGCCTTCACGGGCAATGGCAATAGCCATTCTTGATTCAGTAACGGTGTCCATAGCGGCAGTCATTACAGGGATGTTGAGTCTGATGCCCTTTGTAAGCTGTGTTTCAAGGCTTACATCAGCAGGGAGAACATCGGATTCAGCGGGGATGAGAAGAACATCGTCGAAGGTGAGTCCTTCTTTTACGAACTTTGAATTGAATTCCATAATCATTTTCCTTTCCGCAATTTGTTTTGTGAAGCCGCAAAGAGCGTCCGCACATAGGCTGAAAAAATTTATTAAGGTATTATATCACGGAAAAAACACTCTTTTCAAGTACTAAAGAGAATTTTTTTGAATTTTTAATTTTATTATGCCCCTATTACTGCAAATTCCTCTTGACCCTTTCGAAATAAAGTTATATAATACCCTAAATAACAGATTTTTCCCGAAAGGATGACATAAAATGGAAGAAAAAATCATTACACCCGAAACTGCACAGCCCGAAAGAAAAAAGAAGATTCTTTCCTGCATCCAGCCTTCAGGTATTCCCACTCTCGGCAACTACCTCGGAGCTCTGAAAAACTGGAAGCTTCTTTCTGACGAATTCGACTCAGCCTTTGCTGTTGCAGACCTTCACGCAATCACCGTAAGACAGGACCCCAAAAAGCTCCGCCAGCAGATTACAGAGGTTTTTGCTCTTCTTCTTGCAATCGGTCTTGACCCCGAAAAAAGCATCATCTTCATTCAGAGTCAGGTTCCTGCCCACGCACAGCTCGGCTGGATTCTCAACTGCTACACACAGTTCGGTGAAATGTCAAGAATGACACAGTTCAAGGATAAGTCACAGTCCCACGCCGACAACGTAAATGTAGGACTTTTCTCCTACCCCGTGCTTATGGCGGCTGATATTCTCCTTTATCAGGCTGACCTTGTTCCCGTCGGTGCAGACCAGAAGCAGCACCTTGAAATTGCAAGAGATATCGCTTCACGCTTCAACGGCATTTACGGCAAAACCTTCACCATCCCCGATCCCTACATCGGCAAGCAGGGCGCAAGAGTTATGTCACTCCAGGATCCCATGAAGAAAATGAGCAAGTCAGACCCCAATCCCAAATCCTTCATTTCTGTTTTTGATGAGCCTAACACCATTATGAAGAAAATCCGCAGCGCCGTTACTGACTCCGAGGGCGGTGTTTACTACGGTGAAGGTAAGGAAGGCATCAACAACCTTATGGGTATTTACTCCTGCTGCACAGGTCTTTCAATGGAGCAGATTGAAAAGGACTTTGCCGGCAAGGGCTACGGTGACTTCAAGAACGCTGTAGGTGAGGCTGTTGTTGAGGAGCTTCGTCCCGTACGTGAGCGCTTCAATATGCTTATGAAGGATCAGGCATATCTTATGCAGTTAGCTGACAAGGGCGCTGAGACTGCTTCACGCATTGCTGACAGAACATTACACAAGGCGATGAAGAAGTGCGGATTTATTGTAAAGTAAAGCAAAAACGAAAAGTTTTTTTGGTTACTTTTTTTACAAAAAAAGTAACGCCCCGCGGCGAGCGATTAAAAATAAAATTATATATTAAGAAACAGTAAAAGCAGGTGTGAATTTAACACCTGCTTTTGTTCTTATATAATATTTGAAAAAAGTTAAGGGGGCGTCGCCCCCTTAACCCCCACAAGCTTTTGTAAAAGCTTGACCAAAACTTTTCTTGTTTTTATCTTTCTACAAGCATAT
>JAZOVO010000087.1:0-9365 GCA_045658745.1 Acutalibacteraceae bacterium
CTTATTGCACGACCAGTAGTAATGTAACCTTTAGTCATTACGGAGATAAACTTGCGTGGATTCAGATGACAGCAAGAGATGATCCTCTGCCTATGATTTATACATTTCATATCTATGATATTATAGATGAAGTTCCCAAGGGAACATTCAATATCCCGAATTATGATGATATGGGTGAAATTTAAACAACAAAACAACGAGCCAATCCGCTTGGATTGGCTCGTTGTTTATCGGGCGGCAGATTGCCGACCCTACTTTCCATACACATAAACCACAAACTCTGTTGTAACCTCAAGGCTCTCTATGCCCTCAAGCTTTGCCTTGTCCTTATCACTCGTGTGGTAATAATAGGGGGTCATTTTAAAAAGCGCGTCAATGTCCTCTCTGCTTTGGAGGGTGACCTTTTTTGACACCTTTCTCTTTTCTTTCATAATAAGCTTCTCCGTTTTCGGGGGAGCCTCGTCATTTTTATAGGGCGTATCGTAAAGAATTTCCTTTAACTCAATAAGGTGATTTTCACCTGCAACGGCGGTGAGTATTACGCCGTCCTTTTTTATTATGCGTGAAAACTCATCCTCCTGAAAGGGTGCAAAAAGATGAAAGGCAAGGTCAACGCTTTCACTGTCAAGGGGGATTTTGTTGTTGCTTGCAACAAAGCAGAAATCACTCTTTTTTCTCTTTGCACAAAGGCGGAGCATCTCCTTTGAAATATCAAAGGAAATAAGCTCACAGTCAACAGCATCCTTTACCTTTTCGCCGTAGTAGCCCTCACCCGAGCAGATATCGCAGAGGGTAGGGCAGGACGGAGCATATTCCTTTATCATTTTAATAAGCTCATCGGAAAGGGCGGAAAAGTAGTCCTTTGAAAGAAACTGCTTACGTGACAGAGCCATTTCTCTGTTATCGCCGATAAGGCTTCCGCTTTTGTTTTTGCCGTGAAGGAGGTTGACGTAGCCCTCCCTGCTTATATCAAAGCAGTGACCGTTTTCACAGCGGTAGCTTTTGTTTTCATTTGTCAGTCCTTCGCCGCATACAGGACAGATGGGTTTTATCATTTTATCACCTCGGGGTTTACGGGTCTTAAGAAAATATCATATTTATGTTGAATTTATAACTGTTTTGTGATATTATACAGAAAAAGATTATTTAAGTCAACAAAGGCAGATTTTACTTACTATGGCAAAGGATAAAAACATCAAAACCAACGCAATGCGGATTCTTGAAAAAAAGAAGATTCCCTTCAGGGTGAATTACTACACCTGTGAGGAATTTATCGACGGTATCCATATTGCAGATATGCTTTCCCAAAGCTACGATATGAGCTTCAAAACCCTTGTTGCCGTGGGCAAAAGCAAGGAAAACTATGTGTTTGTTCTGCCTATAGATAAGGAGCTTGACCTTAAAAAGGCGGCTAAGAGCGTGGGTGAAAAAAGCGTAGAGCTCCTGCACGTCAAGGATATACGGGACGTTACAGGTTATATCCGCGGCGGCTGTACCGCAATCGGAATGAAAAAGCAGTTTAAAACAGTTATTCACTCCTCCTGCCTTGACTTTGAAGAGATTATAATAAGCGGCGGTGCGCTGGGAGTTCAGCTTTTCATAAGCCCCTCGGATTTTCTCCTTGCAACCGGCGGAAAAGCGGATAATATCATATTTGAATAAAGAGGTTGACGTGATGAAAAAAATTGCAGTTATTATATTGGGTGCTTTAATGCTTCTGCTTCTCAGTGCCTGCGGTATGTCAAAGGAGCAGACAGTTTATATAAGTGAAATTATGTCGCAGAATACAAGGACCTACGCCGACGAAAACGGTGACCTTTGTGACTGGATTGAGCTTCATAATCCTACAAATGAGGTTGTAAACCTCGGCGGCTACGTGCTTGCAGATAACTCCTCAAACAAGTTCACCTTCCCCGAGCTTGCACTTGCTCCCGGTGAGCACTTTGTTGTTTTTGCAAACGGCCTTGAAAAGGTCGATATGGAAAAAAGGGTAATTCACGTGCCTCTTTCAATCGGTGCGAAGGGTGAGAATATTTACCTTTACGCTTCAAACGGCGTTATGGTGTGCAGAATTTCCGTGCCCGGACTTGCTGCCGACACAAGCTTCGGCGTTGACGCTGAGGGCAAGCTTGCTGTTTTTGAAGCACCAACACCGGGCAAGCCTAACTTTGAAGCAGCTCCCGACGATGCTGTTGACCCTTCTGTACAGGAGGGAGACGGTGAGGTTACGGAAAGCGGAATTTATATCAACGAGTATTCCACAAACTCAACCCAGACTCTTATGGATGAGGACGGCGACTTTGTTGCCTGGGTGGAGATTTATAACAGTACAGATAAAAAGGTAAACCTCAAGGGCATGAGCCTTTCCGATGACAGCTTTGACAAGGCAAAGTGGGTGTTCCCCAGCTTTAAAATTGAGGCGGGCGGCTACGCTGTTATTTACCTTTCAGGCAAAAACAAGGTTTATGACGGCGGAAATAAAATCCACGCGGGCTTCAAGCTTAACGGCAAGGAGCAGTTCCTTTACCTCTTCTCAAAAACAGGTCACGCCGTTGACAAGTGTCAGGTGCACGAGGTCTTTTCAAATCTCTCCTACGGCCGTGTGACGGAAAATCCCGAGCAGTTTGCCTTCTTTGCAAGGTCAACACCGGGAAGACAGAACGCGGATAAATACTTTGACTCAATTGAAAGCGCAAGATATACGGGCAACCGTGAATTTACAATATCAGAGGTTGCCGCCGTCAATACAGTAAGCGCTCATTCCGACGGTGAATATTACGATTATGTTGAGCTTTATAACTCAAGCGGTGTAAAGCTTAACCTCGGTCTTTACAAGCTCTCCGATTCAAAAGATGCGGAGAGCTTTAAGCAATTACCCAAAAGGGTGCTTCAGCCCGGTGAGTACGTAACAATTTACTGCGGTGCAGACGAGGACTATGTCAGCGAATATACGGGGGATATCTACATCACCAACGGACTTAACCGTTACGGTGAAACGGTCTACCTTATGGATATACTTAATACCGTTGTTGATGCATTTACCTACGGCAGGCTTCAGGACGGCTTTTCCTGCGGCAGAGACATAGGCTCAAACGGTGACACGGTCTATTACACAGATATGACTCCCGGTGCGGCTAACCCCGCAAGCACGATAAAAAATTCCCTGCCTACGCCCGTTTTTTCACAGTCAAGCACTTATCTTGAGGCGGGTACGGCAATTGAAATCAGCGCCGACTTCGGTGAAATCCACGTCACGATTGACGGAAGCACTCCCACAAAGAGCTCGCCGATTTATACGGGACCCATCACCGTTTCGCGTACGGCGGTTATAAGGGCGAAGAACTTTGCCGAGGGCTATATGCCCTCCGATACAGCCTGTGCAACCTATCTTGTAGGCACACGTAAGCATGACCTTCCCGTTGTTTTCCTCACCACCGATGAAGAAAACCTTTACGATTACAACACGGGTATCTGGGCAATGGGTGCAGGTGCAAGCAGTGAGTTCCCCTTTGAGGGAGCAAACTTCTGGCAGAACTGGGAGCGTCCCGTCAACTTCGAGTATATGACCGAGGACGGTGTAGCTCAGGTCGGCTTTGATGCGGGTATTTCCGTTTTCGGACAGTTCAGCCGTGCCAATGATCAGAAGAGTGTTGAAATCAAGCTCAAGGATAAATACGGCCCCTCCGAGGTGTGCTATCCCTTCTTTGAGGATTCAGACGTTAACGTGTTCTCATCCTTCGTGCTTCGTAACGGCGGTCAGGACTACAATGTTGCCCATATCCGCGACGCCTATGCCGCAATGGTTATAAAAAATCAGATGGATATTGACATTATGGACTATCGGCCCGTTGTCTGCTATGTCAACGGCAGGTATCACGGAATCTACGATTTCAGAGAGAAAATTGACGAGGATTACGTTGCAAATCACCACGGCGCAGACCCCGACAAGGTTGACCTTATCAAGGCCAACAGCGACGTAAAAAGCGGCAGCTTCGACAATTATGCGGCACTTCTTGATTTTGTAAGCAAATACGACCTCTCGCAGGATATCTACTACAAAAAGGTATGTGAATATGTCGATATCGACGAGCTTATAAACTACTGGCTTTGCGAGTCCTTTTTCACTAACACCGATACGGGTAATATCAAGTTCTGGCGTGAAAATACCCCGGGCGCAAAATGGCGCTGGATTTTCTTTGACGTTGACTGGTGCCTCTTTGCCTCCACCTATGATTACAATATCATCGACAACTATCTTGATCCCGAGGGACACGGTGTAGGCTCAGCCTTCAGCACAACGCTTTTCCGTAACCTTTATAAAAACAAGAATTTCAGAACAAGAATGCTTGAAATCTTCTCGCACCATCTGAAAACCACCTTCACCGAGGAAAGAATGATGTCAATTCTTGATGAGCTTATAAAGGAAATTGAAACGGAAATGCCCTATTACCTTGAACGCTGGGATTTAGGCAGTGAGGAGTACTGGAGAAGCAATGTCGATACCCTCAAGTGGGTTATCAAGGAAAAGATTAAAATGTTCCCTCAGCAGATGGTTGAAGCTCTTAAGATGACGAAGGAAGAGGTTGCAATGTATCTTTCCGATGTTTAAAAAATGAAAATACTATTGAATTTTTTAAGCTTTTGTTATATAATAAGCTCAAACGAATAAGGAGGAAATTATTATGGCAGACTTTTTAAAGGCAATTGAAATGGTCCTTGTAGACCTTTGGAACTATCTTCACGTATTCCTTCAGTATATTCTTGAAGGTAAGACAGAGGGCGAAAACAAATTTCCCGTACCTCCCGTTGAAGATCCCTACGCATAATAAATTTAACCGACATCATTGGCTGTTTCGTCAGAGGCAGCCATTTGATTTTATGGAGGCTATATGATAAAAGAATATCTTGAAATCGGTAAAATCACGGGCACACACGGAATAAAGGGTGAAATGCGTGTTCACCCATGGTGTGACAGCCCTGAGTTTATGAGCAGCTTCAAAACTCTGTACCTTGACAGAAAGGGCGAAAAGCCTCTTAAGGTAAAATGTAAGCCCCACGGCAATATGGTTATCCTTAAGGCTGAGGGCGTTGATACTATCGAGGAGGCTTCAAAATACCGCGAAAAGGTGCTTTTTATGAAGCGCAGTGACGCGAAACTTCCCGAGGGTCACTACTTTATCCAGGAGCTTGTTGACTGCACCGTTGTTGATGCTGACGATGAAAGCAAGACCTACGGCACACTTACTGATGTGAGTATGACGGGTGCAAATGATGTGTGGCATATCACCGACAGTGAGGGTAGGGAGTATCTCATTCCCGCAATTCCGCCCGTTGTTATTGACACCGATGTTGTAAGCGGTATTATTAAAATCCGCCCCCTGAAAGGAATTTTTGACGATGAGGATTGATATACTTACCCTTTTTCCTGAAATGTGTGAAAGCGTGCTCGGTGAAAGCATAATCGGCAGAGCCCGCAAGGAGGGCTTTGTGGAAATCAACTGCCGTCAGATAAGAGACTACTCAACGGACAAGCACAAGCGTGTTGACGATACTCCCTACGGCGGGGGCATGGGTATGGTTATGCAGGTTCAGCCCGTCTACGATTGCTATATGAGCCTTTGCGAGGAAATAGGCAAAAAGCCTCACCTTGTGTTTATGTCACCTCAGGGCAAGGTTCTCACTCAGCAGAGAGTGCGCGAGCTTGCGGAAATGGACAACCTTGCAATTCTCTGCGGACACTATGAGGGAATTGACGAAAGAGTTATTGAGGAAATTGTTGACGAGGAGATTTCAGTAGGGGACTATGTTCTCACCGGCGGTGAGCTTCCCGCACTCATCCTTGCAGACAGCGTTTCGCGTATGCTTCCCGGTGTGCTTGCAGATGCAGTATCCTTTACTGATGAGAGTCATTACAGCTCACTTTTAGAGTATCCGCAGTATACAAGACCCTTTGAGTGGCACGGACGAGCCGTGCCGGATATACTGTTATCGGGACACCATGCCAATATTGAAAAGTACCGCCGTGAGCAGAGCCTCGAGCGTACCTACCGCAGAAGACCCGATATGCTTTCAAAGGCGGAGCTCGGAAAGAAGGATATTGAGTTTCTGCGTCAGCTTAAGGCAAGAATCAAGGAAGAGGAAAAAGAGTCTGAAAAGGCAGAAAAAACATAAAACAGAGAGTATATTTGTGCTCTTTGTGGGCAATAACACGAAAGTGATGGTCAAATTGCACAAATAGAACTACCTTTTTTTGACAATGTTTAGTCTTGCAACCAAAAAAGATTTAATGTGATTTTTTGCATTGACGAAGACCGATTTTGTGGTTATAATATACTGGAAATCAAAATTAAAATACAACTTTGTGGGGTAATAGATATGTTTGTTAAAGACGTAAAAGTTCAGAATCAGGTAGGCCTTCACGCTCGTCCTGCAACCTTCTTCATCCAGAAGGCAAACGAGTTCAAGTCATCCATCTGGGTTGAAAAGGAAGAGAGAAGAGTTAACGCAAAGAGCTTACTCGGTGTTCTTTCACTCGGTATTATGGGCGGTACAGACATCCGTATCATCGCAGGCGGCACAGACGAAGAGCAGGCTGTTGAAGAGCTTGTTAAGCTTGTTGAATCAGGCTTTGCTGAATAATTGACAAAAAGCAGACGAGCATACCTGAAAGGTATGCTTTTTGTTTTTTTAGGGCAAAAAAACTGTTGACAAATTGAGTTGTTTGTGATAGAATACACAGGCAATCAGGCAAAGTTAATATTGCATATGGGGGCGTAGCTCAGCTGGGAGCCCGAGGCTCTCAGAAACGCACCCAACATTGAGCAGTTGAAAAATTTAATACTTGGGGGTATAGCTCAGCTGGGAGCCCAAAGCACTCAGGAACGCACCCCACAAAAAACTTAATAAAAAAATTGTTCGATGTACCCCTTTATGGGGGCGTAGCTCAGCTGGGAGCCCAAAGCACTCAGAAACGCACCCCACCAAAAACTTAATAAATAAATTACTCAGTGTGCCCTTTTATGGGGGCGTAGCTCAGCTGGGAGCGAGAAGCACTCAGAAACGCACCCCGAAAAAACTTAATAAATAAATTACTCAGTGTGCCCTTTTATGGGGGCGTAGCTCAGCTGGGAGAGCGCTTGAATGGCATTCAAGAGGTCAAGAGTTCGATCCTCTCCGTCTCCACCAACAGCACACTGAGTAATTATTTTTTTGCCTACTTTTAAGAGTGGGTGTTTTGTTTTTTACTATTTGTGCTGTTATTGAAAAGTTTTGATTGTTGTGGTATAATTCAAGAAATAAACAGAAGGAGCTTATTAAAAGTGGATATAGTGGGATACTCGGTAGAGTTGCAATCTCTTATAAACAGATATACAGTGTTAATTATTGTTAAGTTAGTTTCAGCTCTTTTGTTGTTGGCGGTATTGTGGATTTTGCCTTCTCTTGAGATAAAGCTCACAATAAAACCGAATAAACATAAATCTAAAAGAAAAGCAGAAAAGGAAAAAGAATTAAAAAAAGCAACCTTATACTTACAATTTTTCGTTACCGTATTTTTAGCTTTTATAACGGCATTTTTTGTATACGATGATGTTAAAACATTGAATAACTTAAAAAAGGATGAAACTACTAATTCGGTTTCTGTTTATGTGGGTGATGCCGAACTAATGTATTCGAGTTTCGGTTCTGTTTATGATTTTATCGTTGATCATCGTATAGTTATGTTTGAAAACAGTGATGAAAATTACTGGATTGATATGTCGAGAGTAAATGAGGGCTGGAATCCGGATTCAGGCGAGTTTAACGGAAAAATTACCTATGGTGTAAACAGCAAACATATATTGAAGATTGAATAAAACACAAAGGCGGTGCTGATATGAACATGGCAGAAAGAACTGAACGAATGAAAAAATTTATTCTTATGAATAATATTGTTATTACAATTCAGATTATGTTGGTTGTATTAAGTATTTTTTAATTTTTTTATCGACGATTTCGCTGCCTTTATAACTGTGTTTATACACATAGCAATATTTGTTTTATACAATGGAATTGTTGAAAATATTGTTGAGTATGGTTATTTAAGAAAGAAGTTTGCAAAAATTTGTGATGAAACTCACTATTTGCGATATTTTAAATTAAAAAAGAGAATGTACAGAGCATCCAAAAATAAAAAAGATATGGTGTCGGCAAAATTAATTCTACAGTCAGTTATTAAAAGTTTTATTGCAATATTGAGTTTTATATCACTTTTCTTTATGATTTCATTTGAATAAAATCAAGAGAAACCCGAGTAGAGCCTAAAAACTCTACTCGGTCTTGTTTACGCTGCCTTATCCAATCCCACCATAAACTGCTCAAAGTCAATATTAAACTCAACTTTCAACTTATACCCTCTGCTAACCTCAACTCGTTTAATCAAACAATTAACAATCATTTTCTTCTTTTCAAAGCTTGCTTCATCATAAAGCTCTGCCCAAGAAATCAGTTCATCAAAACTGTCAGATAAGTTCTTGAGTACACTCTCACCGTCAGCAACATCCTTTTCAGCATCGGCAACTAAAACAGAAAGCCTGTTGCACTCCTTCTCGGATTCTGCAATCAGCTCCGAAAGAGTATCAGCCGAAAATGAGGTTTCACCTTTGATTGCTTTTATAACCTCGGATTTTAGTATAGTTAGATTTTCAAACTCTTTATTGTAATCTGCTTTCAGCATATTCAGCCTTGCTTTTCTCACTTCAAGCTCATCAGCATAACGGAGCTTGATTACATCGGATTTTGATACACCTTTCATTTTACTGAAAATGTCACGGACAATCTCGTCAATCAAATTATCAAGAATGTGCAGTGTGTAACCCGACTGACCGTCACACTCCGTCTGCTTTCTGCTTTTGCCGTAGCAGGCGTATCTGATGCGTTTAGTTGTATCAATCGTGCCGTCTTTCCTTTTGCGGTATCTTCCGCTTGTTGTAAGATTCAGCCTTGAGCCGCAATGCCCACAGTAAACCTTGCCGGACACAAGTGATTTTCCTTTTGTGTTAAGTGGTACCGTAGGATTTTCTTTTTTTCTGTCTGAACGCTCTTTCATAATAATCATTGCTCTTTCATACTGTTCAGGCGGAATTATCTGTAGTTCGGGTATAACCTCCGAACGAGAATCACCACTGCGAAGAACACCTGTATAGGTAAGATTACAAAGAATACCTCTTATAGTAGCCTCGTGCCACATTTTACCCGTTCTTGCTCGGTAACCGTTATTGTTTAACCAAGTTGTAATTCTGTGAGCACCGTAACCCTCTTGTGTGTACTTATCAAAGATAATCTTAACAACAATAGCTTCATCGGGATTTACCTGTAAATCATAAAGT
>JAZOVO010000088.1:0-17733 GCA_045658745.1 Acutalibacteraceae bacterium
ACAGCGGCACAAGACTTGCACAGTATTATCGTATTGACTCTGAATGCTCCTGTCACGATAAAGACTTAAGCTATGTAGTTTTTGTCAGCGATTATCCGGAAATAATAGACAATTATATTGAAGAGTTTAAAGAACAGCTTGATGACTACAACACCCTTATAAGCTATGATTCCGAAAACAGTGATTGGGATGAGTATTACAGAACAGTTTATGATAACGGAGAAATTTCCAACGAAGGATTAGCTGTAAAGGGCAATACGGTGATTTACAATAATTATTTATCTGATTTTGATTCCGACTTTTTCGATGTAGCTTACAGTAAAATGTTCGGATAATATGCAAAAAGCAGGTGTTACGAAAACACCTGCTTGATTTTTCTGGTTTCACTCGGCCCTCTGGCCCTTGGCCCTCGGCCCTCACTTATGCCTCATACTCAATAAATGCGTAGTTGATTACTTTTCTTCTGTTTGTGTATGTAATATAAAGCTTGTTACCCTCAGCAATAATTGCGGGATATGAATACTCTGCCGCAAGGTCAAAGAGATTTCCTGCAAGAGTAGTTACATCCTTCCATGTTTTGCCGTTGTCCTCGGAAACGGAAAGGATAAGAATATTTCTCAATCTCATACCGATGGGTGTATGTACAAGCCAGAGTCTGCCGTCCTCTGTCATAACACAGTCAATACCGCTGTAGTTATTCATAAGACCCGTTGAATAAGCCTCGCTCCATGTTCTTCCAAGGTCAGTTGAGTCACTTCTGTAAATTCTGCCGCAGTCAGTTCGGAACATTGCGTGTACATTGCCCTCACCGTCCTGCCATATTGTAGGCTGAATCATACCGATATCCTTACCGTTAACGCCCTTTGCGGAGATATAGTCTGTCTTTGTCCAGGTCTTTCCACCATCAGTTGAAAGGTCAAAAAAGGCTCTCCACTGACCCTGCTCCGTCGAAGCACCTGCAATGGTTGTGCCGTCGTAAAGGATAATGCTCTTATTTTTAACGGGGCCTCTGCCGCCGCTTGTGTCACCCTCTACAAGCTCCTTGGGAGCTGACCAGGTTTTACCGCCGTCGTAGGTTTCGGTATACTTTGTAACCCAATAAGGAATTTCCTTACCGACCTTGTAGTAAAGCCTTACATAGGAGCCGAAATTGATAAGCACAGGGTTCCAATGAGGTACACTATCAACGGAAGGCACCTGTTTGGGAGTGCTCCATTCACCGTTTTCGTAAACGCTGAACCAGATTCTTACATTATCAGCACCCTCTTCATCACCTGCAAAGTAAGCACTCATAAGTCTGCCGTCATCCATTTTGACAACGGTTGAAGCGTGAGAGGATTTAAAGTGCTTTTTCTTTTCAAAAAGCTGTCCCTTTTCAACAGTAAACTCTATGTTGCTTTTTTCGTTTGTACTGCCCGTGAACATACT
Organism: Acutalibacteraceae bacterium; assembly: GCA_045658745.1. Classification (GTDB taxonomy): domain Bacteria; phylum Bacillota; class Clostridia; order Oscillospirales; family Acutalibacteraceae; genus UBA6857. Next base: position 1,429 of record JAZOVO010000088.1, read on the forward strand.
TTTGAATCTTTCAAGAAAATCAATTACAATGCCAATAAAAGCAGGCTGTGTCACATTACCATCCCCTTCACAAAAGGCAAGTGCCTGAGTGCTGAAAAGCATTATAAAGCAAAGAACCAATGCGATTATTTTTTTCATATTTATTCTCCTTTTTTCGATTAACCGATTGTCATACCGTGTTCTATAAAATATTCACTGAAAACATTAAGTATTTCAAAAATAATAAACTGAAAAACAATCAACAATTTCAATCTATCTTTGTTTTCAAAAAATTTGATTTTTACAAATCTGTTTATAACTCTGTATTCTATAACCATAAGACAAAGCAAATAGAAAAATTCCACAATGTAAACATACACAACATTTACACCTAAAAATTCCAGGCAAATTTTTATAGAATTAATTATAATTCCTAATACTAAATATGGCCATATCCTCATAAAGTATAAGCCTCCTTGCTTTGTTTGTATAAAGTGGGGCTCCGCCCCAAACCCCGCAAGCTTTTGTAAAAGCTTGAGCAAAACTTTACTTGTTTTATTACTTAAAGTACATATACAGCTGACACTTAATCATACCGTTGTAAAGCTTACGGCGTTTGTCAGCCTTTCTGCCGAAGAAAACTTCAAAATCCTCCGAGGGACTGATAACATTATATGCCCAGCCTCTTTCCTGTGTAAACACCTTACCGAGAGACTTGTAAAGCTCCTCGGCATCCTTTAATTCAAGCAGTCTTTCACCGTAGGGAGGGTTACAGATAACCGTACCCTTTTCACTCTTTTTGCGGAAGTCTTTCACATCCGCCTTTTCAAAGGTGATGAATTTATCAACACCTGCACGCTTTGCATTTGCCATTGCAACCTGAAGGCTCTTTTCATCAATATCCGAGCCGTAGGCAACAAACTGTGAGTCTGCAAGTGCAAGACTTCTTGCTCTTTCTCTCTCCTCGTTCCATACGCTTTCGGGGATTACATCCCATCTTTCGGCGGTAAAGTGTCTGTTGACACCGGGCGCCATATTATTGACCATCATTGCACCCTCAATGAGGATTGTACCGCTGCCGCACATAGGATCATAAAGTGTATGATAAGGACGAAGCCTTGAAAGGCAGCAAAGAGATGCGGCAAGGGTCTCCTTGATGGGAGCGCCGTTTGCTTCAAGGCGATAGCCACGCTTGTGAAGTCCATAGCCTGATGTATCAATAAGAAGGCTTACCTTGTCCTTCATAATGGAAAACTGAATCTGATGCAAAGCACCCGTTTCCTCAAACCAGGAAATATTGTACTTTGATTTAAGTCTTTCAACAACCGCCTTTTTGATGATTGACTGACAGTCACTTACACTGAAAAGGGTTGAATTAAGTGAATAGCCCTTTACGGGGAAGGCATCGTAAGCACCAATCCATTTCTCCCAGTGAAGAGCCTTTGTACCCTGAAAAAGCTCTTCAAAGCTTCTTGCCTCAAATGAGCCTACAAGAATCTGAATTCTTTCTGCGTAACGGCAGCAGATGTTCGCTCTTGCAAGGATATGCTCATCGCCCGAAAAAAGCACTCTGCCGTTTTCGGAAACAACATTTTCCGCGCCTAACTCCTTAAGCTCATCGGCAATAAGCTTTTCAAGACCCAAAAGGCAGGGAACAACAAAATTTATTTTCATAAGAAATCTCACTTTCTTCGTATATTTACAAAAAACAAACCCGTCGGACTTACCGACGGGTAGAATTATATCACAGTTTTTCAATTAAATCAATGAGTATAAACGAATTATGAATTTATTGCTTCCTTATAAATTCTGTCGACTATTTCGTTCATTTCATCAAGGTACTGCTCAATTTCGTAAACAAGCTTGAACTGATTTCTTGCCCTTACAAGGTTGTGGTCGGGATAAGCAATTTTGAAATAAACGTCACCGTCAAGGTAGTCTGTAAGGAATCGGACTCCGCATTCAAAGGTCATAAGCATTGCCGAAAAGGCAAGGTGATTTACCTCTTCCCTTGTAAGCGCAGTTGCACAGGCGGAAAGAAAGCCCTTTGTAAAGCTTTCGAAAAGAGGAAGGGAAATCTGCACCTTGCTGAGGTCCTTCTCATCCTCGGCGGCCGTGTTTGCACCGAAGCGGATTGCATCGCCGAAATCGTAAAGTGAAAAGCCGGGCATAATTGTATCAAGGTCAATTACACAGATGCTTTCATTTGTCTTACGGTCAAAAAGGATATTGTTGAGCTTTGTATCGTTGTGGGTAACTCTCAAAGGAATAAGTCCGTCACGGTAAAGTTTGAGAGCAACCTTTGCTTCCTTTTCTCTTGCAAGCGAAAACTCAATTTCATCCTTGACTTCAGCAACCCTTCCCTTTACGTCAGCCGCAATTGAAACCTTCAGATTTTCAAGACGCTTGGGTGTGTTATGAAAGTCCTTGATAATTTCGTAAAGACTTTCCATGGGATAACCGCTGAGATTCTTCTGGAAGAGTCCGAAGCTTCTGCCCGCATTTTCAAATACGCTGGGCTTTTTGATGATATTGATTGTGTAAGAACTGTCAATATAATGATAAACTCTCCAGCACTTATCCTTATGATAATAGAAATATTTGCCGTCCTTTGCAGGAAGGAAGGTCAGAGTTTCTCTGTCGGGGTCACCGCCGTTTTCCTTGATTTTTTCCCTGAGGAAGGTTGTTACGCCGACGATGTTATCCATAAGCTTGTCAGGCTTTTTGAAAACGTGAGTGTTGATACCCTGAACAAGATATTTTCTTAACTCGCCGTTTTCAACGAAAAACACAACGAAGGTTGTATTGATGTGTCCGTCACGCATTACCTGAATTTCGCTGAGGTCGCCTTCTATACCGAAAAACCGGCACACCTCAAGTATATCGTTATTTATTTCCATTTCATTTTACCTTTCACTTATTATAATTTCCGCAAAGCAATCGGGATTATGAAAGCCCGGAGGCAGCGTTGTCATTTTTGCAAATGAGTCGTAATGTACCTTTTCAGTAAGGTCACCGCACTTGTAAAAATTACCCTTAAGCGTACCCGACTTCGGAGTGAAGCTCTCACCGAATGCCTCACTTATAAGTCTGCACGGAACAAAAAGCTCAAGACACCATCCGTCAGATGATATTTCCGTTCTGATTTCAGCTTCAAGATCGGTCAGCGTTTTGAGGAAAACCCGTCCCTCTCTGCCCTTACCGTACTGACAAAGCCAGGCGCCGTTAGGAGTCATTTCAAAGTTGAGGTATTCCTCTCTGTGAGCAAAGGGTCGGATGAAAAACTCCATGCAGCTATCCTCCCACACGCTGCCGTCACGTCCCGTATTAACTGTGCGAAGCGCGGTTTCATCGGTGCGCATACGAAGATAAATGCCCTTATTTTTCACGAAGCACATTCTGAAAAATGTATTGTAATGAATTTTACTGTCCCAGTTGGAAAAGTCAAGGCTTCTCTCAGGAACAAAATCCCAGTCGGGAGCATTTTCAAAAACAAAGGTGCTGTATACCGCCTCGCTCATAATCAGCCCTCTTTTTTCTTAAGGTAATACATTCTTGAGTCATTGTCAAAGAGTACTCTTGCGGTAAGAGGATTAAAGCCGGGCTGAACAGGCTTGAAGCCTGAATACATAAGAGAATCACCGCCGACGGTGTATTCCTCCTTTTCACTCTTAAGCTTGATAAGTCCGCAGGCAATATCGTAAAGCTTGTTATCCTCTGTGTCTATATCAATGGGAAGAGCGTTTATAAGACCGCCGAAGTTTTTGATATTGATATACTGTGTGCGGTTTTTCATTTCATAATCTGCATTCTCATCAAGACCCGAGAAGCGGATAATATCTGCGGTACTGTTGGGAGAAATGCGGTTTACAAAGTAACCGAGCATTGATTCACTCCTGTCCTTGCTTGTGATTTCCCAGGTTGCAACATTGCCGTTTTTGAAGATATCGCCGATTCTTGTGAAATCTCCATACTGAAGAAGCATACGGTGCTGCTTGTAATATTCAATCTGCTTTTTGACTGCCGCTTTATCAAATTTATTAAGCTTTGTAACGTCGAGCTCATAGCCTAAAAGTCCGAAAGCGGCAACATTGAAGCGCTGCTCTATGTTTGCATAACGGAAGTCGTTGAAGCTCACCTCGCAGGCAACGTGCATTGTCATTACCGACTGAGGATAGCCATAGGAGGTGCCTGACTGAATGAACATTCTGTCAAGAGCATCGGTGTTGTCGCTTGTCCAGCACTGAGGCATATAGCAGAAGGTTGCAAGGACAAAGCGGTTACCGCCCGATGAGCACGCCTCAAAGAGCATTTCGGGGAATTTGCCTGTAAGGGCATCCCAGATTTTGTAAAGGCCCATAATATATCTGTGGAAGAATTCGCCGCTTCTTGCGCCCTTTCTTCTTGAGAAAACGTCGGTGAAGTGACGGTTGCAGTCCCATTTGATATATTCGATGTTGCCGTAACGGAAAACATCGGTCATAGTGTTGATAAGATGCTCAACAACATCATCCCTTGTAAGGTCAAGGATAAGCTGATTTCTTCCCTGTGAGGGCTCATACTTGTCTGTTGTAACTGCCCAGTCAGGATGTGCACGGTAAAGGTCGCTGTCGGGGTTAACCATTTCAGGCTCAACCCAGAGACCGAACTTAAGACCCATAGCGTTAATTTTTTCGCTTAAGCCCTTGATACCGCTCGGAAGCTTCTTTTTGTTGACTGTCCAGTCACCGAGACCTGCCTTATCATTGTTGCGCTTACCGAACCAGCCGTCGTCAAGAACGAACATCTCGGCGCCGATTTCCTTTGTAGCCTTGCATATTTCAAGGATTTTCTTCTCGTTGAAATCAAAGTAGGTTGCCTCCCAGTTGTTAACAAGAATGGGACGCTCTCTGTGCTTCCAGTAGCCTCTTACAATGTGCTCCTTTACAAAATCGTGCATATTACGGCTCATTCCGTTGAGACCCTCTGCACTGAAGGTCATTACGCTTTCGGGAGAGTCAAAGGTCTCGCCCTCACTGAGAAGCCACTCGAATTCAAAGGGATTGATACCGTTCTGAACTCTCACGATACCGTGAGTGCCGACCTCGGCACGGGCAATATGGTTACCGGAATAAACAAGATTGAAGCCGAAGCACTCGCCTCTATCCTCGTTACAGTCATCCCTTGTGATTGCAAAGAAGGGGTTATGTCTGTTTGATGAAAAGCCGATGATTGAACCGATTTCACAGACTCCGCTGTTGAGAGGATGCTCGTGCTTATATCTTTCTCTTGTCCATGCGCCGTCGAAGGTGAGCATTGTATAGTTACCCTTGGGAAGGTCAAGCTGCATACTCATAATTGAACGGATTTTTATGGGATTTTTGCTCTTGTTGATAAGTCTTGCACTTCTTGTGATAATGTTGCATTCCTCGAAAACGGTGTAAAGCAGATGAAGCTCTGCACCGATGAACTCATCCTCAAGGACAATTGTAAGTGTCTCGCTTTCACCGTAGCTTGAAGGAAGGCCGTTAAGGTCGGGCTTTGCCTTCGTTACGCCTGCAACCCTGAACTTAAAGTCAGTAGTGTAGATATCATCGTGGCTGAGAAGCTGCATTGCAGGCTTTTTGTAATCGCCCTTACCGTAGGTTGAATATTCGAGAGGAATATGGTCAAGGGAAAGGCTTGTATCCGCCTGACTGTAAGCAGTCGCATTGGGATAGCCCTGAGCGTGCTTATCGTAAATATGTCTGAATGAAGAGGCGTTTCTGATTTTTTTGCCGTAGTAAAGATTTTCAAGATGTCCGCTTTCAAGCACTCTGAAGATATAGCTTGTTTTTGCGGTCTGCAGGTGAAAAATGTTGTCATTATTTGTAGTAATCATAATATTTTCTCCCTATTATTTTATGCTGATATTTTATACCATTTTGTGCCATATTGTCAAGTTAATATAATATTATACTTAATTTTTGAAACTAACTTAAAAAAATGTGAATTTTAACAAATTGTGTACAAACTCCTTGAAATATAATTTTACTGTGATATAATTTATCTAAACAGATATTAAAGGAGAATATATATGCAAAAAATCATTGTTGCCGATGACGAGGCTCGTATCCGCAAGCTCGTCAGCGACTTTCTGAAAAAATCCGGCTACGATGTTATCGAGGCCGAGGACGGAGACGAAACCTACGAGCTTTTCAGCAAGCACCGTGACAGCGTTTCTCTCATTATTCTGGATATTATGATGCCGGGAATGAATGGCTGGGAGGTTTGCAGAAAAATCCGCGAAAGCTCAACCGTGCCCGTAATTATGCTCACCGCAAGAAGCGAGGAATTCGACGAGCTGACGGGCTACGAATGCGGTATTGACGACTACGTTACAAAGCCCTTCAGTCCGACGATACTTGTAAAAAGAGTTGAGGCACTTTTAAGAAGAGCCTCCGGTGCAAGCAAAAGCAACGAAAAGCAGTTCAGCGAGCTTTTCTTCAACGATGATGCTCACGAGGTAAGACTCAACGGCGAAGAAATCGATCTCACCCTCAAGGAATACAACATCCTGAAAAAATTTCTCGATGCCCCCGGCAGAGTTTTCAGCCGTGAACAGCTTCTTGACAGTATATGGGGCTACGATTTTTCAGGTGATATCCGCACGGTTGACTCCCACGTTGCACGTTTAAGAACAAAGCTCGGCGACTGGGGCAACAAGCATCTTAAGACCGTTTACGGAATCGGATATAAAATCGAGGAAGCATAATGAAAAAAAGCAAAAAGACAACCGCCACCCTGAAAAGACGCTTTTCGGCCTTTGGCTTTGCAGTTATCACAACCTGTGTTGCAATTTTTTCCGTTGTGCAGTTTTATCTTATGGACGATATCTTTGCACTCGCGGCAAAGATATCGCTTCTTAATGCGGCAAGCGATATTTCCAAAATCGATTTCAGGGACAGCAACTACCTTCCCCTGCTTTCTGACTACGAAGCAAGTAAGGGTATTTATATCGAGGTTTATTCGGATGACGCTCTGATTTACACCACAGAGGGTAACGATTATATTTATAATCCCGAGTCCCACGACGATTCGACCCTTGCTCCGCGTTATATGAAAATTATCTCCCACTCTCCCAGAGCAGACGGGAGCTACTTTGAAATACGAGAGGAAATGTTTGCAACGGCGCAATATATCGTTTACGGCACCTTTTTCGGTGAAAACAATTCCTTACAGATTTATTATCCCGTTGACACAATTACAAAAAATGCGGAAACGGCAAGCTGGGCACTGTTCATATTAAGTATTATCGCCCTTCTCCTTTATTACGCAGCCACATACTTTTTCGCAATGGAGTTTACAAAGCCCGTTGTTACAATCAACTCGACGGCAAAAAAAATTGCTAACCTTGACTTCAGTCAGAGCTGCCCGAGCTTCAGAATTTCAGAGCTCGACGAGCTTTCAAAAAGCATCAATACACTTTCTGCTTCGTTGGAAACCGCGCTTGACAACCTGAAAAATGAAAATCTTCAGCTTGAATATGACATCCGTAAGGAGCGTGCCCTTGAAAAAACAAGACGCAGCTTTGTTGCAAATGCATCCCACGAGCTTAAGACGCCGATTTCAATTATTCAGGGCTATGCTGAGGGTATGAAGTACGGCATCGGCTGTGATTCAACGGAAGAATTCTGTGATATAATAATCGATGAAGCAGAAAAAATGAATCAGCTTATTGTAAAGCTGCTTGAATTTTTACACATCGGTTCGGGTGAATATCCCCTTTCAATGCAGAGATTTTATCTTGACGAGCTGCTTATGAGTCATCTCGGCTCCCTTGAAAAGCTTTATAACGAAAAGGGCATCAGCCTTACTACTGAAATGGGTGCTAATCTTTATGCCGAGGGTGACCCCACGCTTCTGAAAATTGTATTCAACAACTTCCTCTCAAACGCCGTCAGCCACGCCGACGGAGAAAAAGCAATCATTGTCAGCATTGCGGAAGATAATGACGAATACACCGTAAAGGTTTTCAATACCGGTGCTTCTATCCCTGAAAACGATATCGGCCATATATGGCAAAGCTTTTACCGTGCTGATAAATCTCACAGCCGCGCCGAGGGTCGCTTCGGACTCGGACTTTCAATTGTAGCGTCAATTCAGGAGCTTCACCGAAAAGGCTACGGTGTTGAAAATAAAGAAAACGGCGTTGAGTTCAGCTTTAATGTAAAAAAAGCGGAGCGCGAACAAAATCAATAACAAAAATCCACGGAACTCCCGAGCCCGGGTCTTCCGTGGATTTTTGTTTATGTAAAGTTAATTAAAATTCTGCAAGGTTGTCTGATGTCATCTTTCTTTCGCCGCGTTCAATTTCGTGAATCATTTCAACAAGCTTTGTATTAACGGGAGTGGGTACACCGTACTTAAGTCCGTTTTCAACAAAGAAACCGTTGAGAATGTTGATTTCAGTGATCTCACCTGCTTCAAGTGACTGAAGGGTCGAGGGCTTAACATCAGAATAAAGCTTACCTACTATACCTACAACAAATTTGCAAAGAGCATTATAGGGCTTGTTGTTACCGAGAGCAAGCATTCTGTACTCAAGCATAACACCGTACTTGGGCACCCTGATGTTCATAGCCTTTGCAACTGCCATACCTTCTCTTGCGATATTAAGGAAAATATCCTTAGCTCTGTTATCCTTGAGAATTTCGCCAAGCTTTTTACCCGTAATGGCTGCAACGGCATTGATACAGGAATTGATGATAAGCTTTGAGTACTGACGTCCCTTGATATCCATTGTAATCTGAGTAGGAACAACGCTCTTGAGCATCTCGGCAAAAGCCTCAAGGGTCTTTGTTTTTCTGCCATCAAGCATACCAACGTAATATTCACCAAGGCTTGTCATTGTAACATCGTTATCAGCATTTCTTGTTGCGCCGAAGCCGATCATACATCCTACTGCCTTATCTCTGCCGACGATTTCGGCAAGCTCCTCGGTAAGAATACCGTTCTGCATACCTACAATAAGACCGTCCTCAGCAACGTAGGGAAGCATCATTTTTGCGCAGGAAGCAACGTGTGCATATTTTGTTGCAATAATGATAAGGTCGAATTTTTCATCTCCGAACTCGGAAACCTCGTGGTAGCACTTAAAATCAACGTGATACTCACCCTTTGCACCGTGAAGATAAAAGCCTTCCTTTTCAATAAGCTCCTTGATTTCGGGAATGTGACACTTGATTCTTACATCATAGCCTTCATTTTTTAAGAGTACTGCAACGGTACCGCCGATAGCACCTGCACCAACTACAAGAACTTTCATATATTTATCCTCCAATATTTTTATTTATCAATATTTCATTCTTACTTTTTCAGCAAAGCACATTACATCCTTGATTTCAAGAACCGTGCCGTCGTCAAGAATTGCCTTACCGCTCATTCTGCCGAAAACCTGATGCTGGTCGGTTTCGATAAGCTTGAGACTGATTTTTGCAGCGCGGTCAATAACCGGAACAAAGTCCATTTCAAAGCGTCCGTCGCTTGAAGTAAATGTCCACGGGTCGGTATAGCTTCCGTTTGCAGGAAGATTAAAGGTAACATCGTCAAGCTTATGTGCAACACCGTCATAGAAAAGTATGTTTTCCGAAGCGGCAGTTGTGTCGCCGAAGCCGTAGCCGATATTGAAGCCGAAGGGCTTACCGTTAATAACGGTGTTACCGCTGCCCCAGTACCAGGTGTTATCGTATGTCCAGACTCCGCGTCCCCAGTCAAGAGTACCGAAGTCGGTTTCAGGATTGAACTCGTATCTTACGCCGTCAAATTCTGCATAGCCTGAGGCTCTCATACAGTTGATTTTCTGATTGTAATAGAAGGCCTTTTTGTTTTCCTTCCAGGGAGTCGCAATAACCATTGTGTCCATAGGAGGCTGAGAAAGAGTAATGTCAACCTTAAGAGTCTTACCGTCCTTGAACTGTCTGTATTCACCGACAATTCTTCTCTCGCCCGGCTTTACAAGGAACTCAAGGTCAAGCTTCTTGTCGTGATATTTAATGTCACCTGCATCAGATGTACGGGGAAGCTTATACTTGCCCATAGGGAAGAAATTAAGAATTGAGCTTGTCTGCTCCCAAGGATTTTTCTCATCAAAAACGAGAAGAGAGGCTGACTGCATACCGATATAGCCATCATCGGAAAGAGTGAAGGCAACAGCGTGCTTATCAGCAAGGATAAGATAATAGTCCCACTCCTTGATTCTGAACTTCGGTGCGGCAATGTCCTCTCTGTTATAAGTCTGAATGAGTGACTTTGACCAGCCCGGCTCACGGAGTGTACCGTCAGCATTTAAAAGATTGTTTTTCTGTGTTACTTCGTGGTTTCTTGCCATTTGTTTCCCTCCAAATGTTTTCTCACATAATATTATACAATTATTTTCTCATAAGTAAATAATTAAAAGATGAACTTTGTGTTACATATAAGAATAATTTACTTTTTTACGCCCGATACCATATACATATTTTCGTCAGATATCATTATGTCTACCGAGAAAAATTCCGACATCATTTCCGCAAGCCTTTCCTTTGACGGCAAGGGCATCGAAACGTTTTTCGCAGAGCCCGAATGACATTTCTCAAGTGCCTTTTCGCTCATACCGTGAGCAACCGTAAGTCTTCCGCCGTCACAAAGAGCATCCGACAGATTTTTAAAAAGTCTTAGCGGGTCTGCAAAATGAGGAAAGGCATTATATATCATTACGGCATCAAAGCTTTTTTCAAAGATAAGATTTTCCGCATCGCCGCAGATTATTTCCGTCTGCGGGAATTTTTTCCTCGCCGCTCTCACCATTTCCACGGAAATGTCGACGCCCGTGACAAAAGCTCCTCGGTTTATATAATCGGGAAAAAGCACACCCGTACCGCAGGCAACGTCGAGGACTCTTGTCCCCTTTTTTATTCCACCCTTGTCAAGGATGTATTCAATTGCTTCTTCATTACGTACCGTATTGCCGTCCCACGAGGAAGCGAGACCGTCAAAAAAAGCAATAATTTCTTTCTTTTCCATATCACATTTTACCCATATTTTTGAAATGAAGCTCTTTCATTCCCTCAACCTCATCACATATTGGCTTGAGGTTACAGGTATCACAGTCAAACTTAACGCTGTTCATAATATGATTAAGAGCTTCCGTTACAGCATTGCCCTTAAGAGCGAGAGCCTCGAGCTTATTGTAGTCCGCTCCCCCGTCTGTTATAAAGACAACATTAACCGCCTTTACTGCAGGAATTTCCATATATTTTTTTATAAGGAGATTGCCTGCCTTTTCAAAGGAAATTCCGCCTCTGAGAGCCTTTTTTGAAACCCTTACCGCCTCCTTGTGGGAGCGCGATGCGGTACGCATCATATAACCCTCGGGGAAGTAATGATATTTCACATATTCGACCTTTCTTATAAGGTTATATATCTTCTGCTCATCCTCGTTATCCTCAAGCTGAATAACGGAAACCCTGGCAAAGCGGCGGCTTTCTCCGATAGCTCCGAGGTCGTCGCCTATTACGGTGACGCCGCTTTCAACGGGCGCTGAGGTAATAAGGTTAAAGCCCGTACCGCTCAGCTCAAAGGCGGTGTCGCGCTGCAGTATCACCTCATTGCAGCCGACGTCAGCCCAGCAGCTTTTCTCATTATACGGATATTTCTTTTTATCGAAAATATCCGTCATAGCGGAAAATTCATTTATGATTGCAGAAAAGAATTCCATTACAGCTTTCTGTCCTTTTTCATTTTATCGTAGCGGTTTTTCCACAGCCAGTCATATACAACCCTGATAAGCTTCATATCAAGGTTAAACCAGTAAATTGCAAAAGTTACAACAAACAAAGCAAAAATTACTGCAAGTATAATAAGAATTACATCCATATTATTTCACCCTTGCAAGGCCTTTCTGACGTGCATATTCTGCCGCACCGAGAGCACCCATAAGCTGAGGGTCAGTCTTAAGCTCAACAACCTTGATTTTAAGCACCTTTTCAATAGCGGCCTTAAGTCCGTCATTTTTAGCGCAGCCGCCCGTAAGGGTGATACTGTCCGTTGCGCCCGCCTTTTTAGCCATAACGAAGCAACGCTTTGCAACTGCAAGCTGAATACCCGCTGCAATTTCATCCATAGGCTTACCCTCACCTACAAGTGAAATAACCTCACTTTCGGCAAAAACGGTGCACTGTGCGGTAATGGGGATTGTATTCTTTGCACCGAGGGAAAGCTTTGAAAATTCGGGAAGTGACATTTCAAAGGCATTTGCCATAGCTTCATAGAAGCGGCCTGTACCTGCGGCGCACTTATCGTTCATTGCAAAGTTTTTAACAGTACCGTCGGTATCAATGGAGATACCCTTAACGTCCTGACCGCCGATATCGATAATAGCCTTTACCTCAGGGTTTGTTACATGTACGCCCATAGCGTGACAGCTGATTTCCGAAATGTTTTCATCAGCAAAGGGCACCTTGTTTCTACCGTAGCCCGTACCGATAAGGTAAGTCAGCTCCTTTGCACTTTCAAGTCCGTCAACCTGAGCTATTGCATCACCGAGAGCGATTTCTGCACTCTGAACAGGGTTGATTTTACTTCTGTTTGTTACTGTGGCAACAATTTTGCCGTTTTCATCAAGTATTACACATTTTGTGTAGGTTGAGCCTACATCGCATCCGCCAAAGTATTTCATAATTTTTTATCTCCTTATCTGAACTTATTTTTACCAAGCTAAATCGTCTTCAAAATCCACAAGGGAAGCATCAAGAGGCTCCTCCTGAAGAACGGTCTGCGTATATTTATTTACCTGATCGCGCATTTCTCTTCTTGAAATAGTACGGGGGTCCATAAGGTCCTGACGCACCCAGATAAAGTTGACACCCTTTTCTCTTGCCTGATCGTCAAACACACCCATAAGACCGTCCATACCCTTGCAGGAAATCTGGTCATACATAATAACCGTATCGGCATTATACTCCTCAACAATACGCCAGAGCTCATCAACAACGTTGCGGTAGCCGCCCTTTGTGTGCTTACGCATAATTGAACGCTGATAGGTTTTTGCAAGATCCTTAAGGGACTGCTCCTTGTCCTCGGTGTCAATTTCAAGGTAGGAAATCATTGTTTCCATATCCATAACAACGTTCATACCCCAGCAGTTTTCAAGCCAGTTTGCAAAGCTTGTGTAGTAATTAGCGGGACAAGACCATACAACGGCTCTGTGACGCATTTCTCTTGAAACGGGAGTTTTCTTTTCGTAGGCCTTCATCATAATTTTGTTGACCTTTTCGTCAACCCTGAGGAACTTCTCATTAGAGCCGCCTGAAAGGTTAAAGTAGAATATTCTGTAAAGCCAGAATGCGGCACCCGTCATCTGAGGATAGGGTGTTTTATTGATATCCCACTTCTGCTTTTCATATTCGAGCTGCTTATTGTAGTCCTTCATACGCCTGAAATAAGCATCCCAGTCGAACTTTTCTCCGGTCTGATCTTCAATAAACTTAATGAGCGACTTTATTTCCTCAACGGCGTACTCCTGAACATCCTCACCGTCATAGCGAAGCGGTATGCCGAAGCAATGTGTGGGAAGATTAAGCCTTCTGTCAAGGAAAGAAGAGTTCATAATTGAGCCGTCACAGGGCATATTAGTACCGATCATACAGCAGCCCATTTTGGGATAGTCATCCTCAATTGCAACGCCTGCCTCGGCAGAAGGAAGAGGACAAACGTCAGCGGGAACACCGAAGCTTTCCGTAACCTCAAGGTATGGCGGTGTAATCTGCTGATCAACCATTGAGGAAAGAAATATAGGAAGAGTCTGTAAGGGCATGGGAATAAGATTCGGGAAGCCCGTGAAAACCTCGTTAGGAACAATCTCATCCATAAGAACAATTTTCTTTGAAAGCTTATTGCCGGGATTTATCTTTTCATCGGCACGGAAGGAAATGTTGATAAGCTTTGTTGTGTGCTTAACAATCATATTGTAATGTAAATGCGCGATACGAAGATGAGCTCCTCTGAGGCCTGCAACATGACGGTCAACAAAGGACGGCGCAGAAAGATAGGATGCCATCCAGCGGTAACGCCACAAGCCCTTGACTGTTGATACAGGTGCTTTCAGCACCATAACAATCATATCCTTCCAGTTAACAAGCCAGCGGTAATAGTCATACATTGTATCCTTAAAGCCACGCCATTCTCTGTGCTTGAGTACGGCGGTATGCTCCTTATAAAGCTTACCGTAGTTATCCATTATCCTTCACCTTCCTTTCCTTCTGAATTTTTTTGATTTCAAGGCTTTCAACAAAAGCCTGAACACGGGTACGGAGCTGTCCCGAAGCCGAAGCCGTATACTGACGGTCAACGGCGGCGGTGGGTACCCCGTAATCGTTTGTCATAACATAAGAGGCAAGTGCTCTTTCATAGCCCCAGTATTCGCAGAATTTAAGCTGCTCGTACATAACGCCGTCGGCGTTGTACTCGTCAACGAGCTGCTTTACATAGTCGCGTCTCTCCTGAACCTTTTCGTGGCTCATATAACGGGGACACTGACTTGTTTTAAGGTAGTGCATACAAATCTGAGTAAGCACATCCTCCCCTTCCTTAATGATGATTTCCTGTCTTCCGGGAAGGGCACCGAAGCAATAACGGTCGGCAACAACGAGAGCACCGCTGTCCTCAATAAGCGAGGTGAACTCGGGATCATCCATTTCCGAGCCGACAACAACAATTTTTGCTCTGTAATTCTTTTTAGCGTCGGGCTCTCTTGTTTTAAGCTCCTCGGCAGTTTCGCGGAGCATAGGAAGAATGAGTGCCTTGGGGCAACAGTATGTAATAAGGTTGAGGACGTGATATTCATAGCCCGTAATGCGGGGGTTATCCTCCTTGCGGTAGTCGCCGATTTCCGTCATAAGACGGCAGACCTCATTGTGCTCCTCTACTGCCTTTAAAAGTGCCTCATCGGAGGTATCAACACCGTAAACGGAGCTGAGCATATCAAGAATTTTAAGGCGTGTCTGCTTAACATAATGCTTAACGGTATGAGGCTCGATTTTAAAGGGCATATCAAGGAAGGTAAGGAAAAACTTCTCGTTGTCCACAAGCTTAAGAAGCTCAAAATGCTCGGCGGCTCTGTTCATTTCAGAGCAGGTTTCCGAGGCAAGCAGAGCATTAAGGAAGTTATAACCGCCCTCGATTGCTCTTTCGAGAATCGCCTTTGAGTAACCGCAGAGGAAGTTACTCATATAATAGGTTGCAATGTCCATTGATCCCGTCCTCGGAGCTCGGAGCCTTACGGAAAAGCAATTTCCGCAGTTGAGCAACACCTCGGGGATGTGATAGCAGGTATAGCCGAGAGCTATTCCGCCGTCATTTTTTGCCTTTTGCACAAGCTCATTATTAGCCTCAAGCAAAAGCCTTTCAAATTCATAAAGATACTTTAAGTCCTTCATAGCCTTCTCCTTATAAGATATCAAGCTCGGTAAGAGCCTTTTTTACACCGATTACGACATTTGAATCCTCGGGCAGCTTTGTAATGTTTTTGCCCTCGATATCATAAATTGCAAGGTTTGTGTCGTTCTGAATATACGAAAGCACGGGAATTCCGTTTGTGTTGATGTGAGGAATAACGCTTTCATCGGGAATTCTGTTAACAATTGCACCGATTTTTTTATACATAACAAGCTCATCGGCAACAGTCTTGATGGTCGAGATAACCTGTGTGCCCTTTTTGCTTGCATCGGTAATAAGCAAAAGGTGTGTGACCTTTTCCATTACGCGGCGGTTAATCTGCTCAACGCCTGCCTCGCCGTCAATTACAACAAAATCAAAGTCAGCGGAAACAAGGCTGATTACCTCTTTTAGGTAGGCATTGATTTTACAGTAGCATCCTGCACTTTCAGGTCTGCCTACGGCTATAAAGGCAAAACCGTCAGTTTCAACAAGGGCATCAAAAATTTTGTATCTTGCATCCCCCAGAATCTCAATTGCCGCCTTGGTGTTACCGTCCTCAACGGTGGAAACAATTTGCTTGCGGATATCGTCAATTGTGGTTTCAACCTCAATGCCCAGAGCTGTTGAAAGACCCACGGCGGGATCGGCGTCAATAGCAAGGATTTTTTTATCGGGATAAGCCTCAACAAGCAGCTTTACAATAGCGGCAGAAATTGAGGTTCTACCCACACCGCCCTTACCCGAAAGGGCAATGATTGTTGCATTGTTCTCCATTTGAAATCTCCTTGTAGTACGGATATAATCCCTACATTATGTTAACTTTTATTATAACAAAGGTTTCGGTAATTTTCAACACAAAAAATACAAAAATACCCAAAGTTTTTGGAAACT
>JAZOVO010000089.1:0-8668 GCA_045658745.1 Acutalibacteraceae bacterium
TAAAAAAGAACAAAAGTTTGTAAAAAGTTATCTAAAGTCCATTTAAAAGGACTCAAAAACTAAAAAAATCGAACATTTGTATTGACATTCGCGTTTTTTCTGCTATAATTGACTCATAACAACAAACGAATGTTCGGTAAACGTCGAACACACGAAATAGAAAAAACAAAGGAGTAATGAATCATGACTATCACAAATCAGATTTTAAGCATTCTTGCAGAGCAGGCTACTGCAGCACTCGTTATCGCAGGTACGGTTTTCCTCCTCGGACTCATATTTGAAAAGCCCCTTATGAAGCTTATTGAAAAATTAAACGTAAGACTTGAAGCAAAAAAGACCGAAAAGGCAAGGCTTGAGGCTGACGCCGTAAAGCTCCGTCAGCAGGCGGATGCAAGAAAGGTACAGAAGATCCGCGACACCTACAACAAGAAGCTTGAAAATACGGGTAAAATCTATGTCCCCTATTACGCTCACGACAGCAAAATTGCTTAAGCAACATAACCATTTCCTTCTCTTTCACTTATATCCCCGAAAAGTGCACCTTCCGAAAAAAAGGAGGGTGCGTTTTTCCGTATAGGGTGTTCACCTTGACAACTGTAGTCAGAAACAGTATAATTATAATGGTTTTATTCGTCATTTAAGGAGGTAATAAAATATGTCAGAACAGTTGAAATACTGCCTTGGATGTATGAAAAGCATCCCCTTTGAAGCGGTCGTCTGTCCCCATTGCGGATACAACGAGGAAACCGTTCAGCCCGCTCCTCTGCTTGACACGGGCAGCCTTATTATTGAAAAATACCTTGTCGGCAAGGTGCTGAATACCGCTCCCGACACCGTCACCTATATCGGAGCTGACCTTGAAACAGGTGAGGCTGTGACAATTCACGAGTTCTTCCCCGAAAGGATTGTTACAAGAGCCGAGGGTGAAAGCGCGGTTTCAATCCGCCTCGGCTACGACTCAATGTTTGCAAACTGTCTGCAGAGCTTTCTCAACCTCTGGCGCGGTCTTGACGTTTTCAAGGACGCAAAATGTCTGCCTGCAGTAAGAGAAATTGTTGACTTCAACAACACGGTATACGCTATATGCACCCACAAGGATGCAATCACTCTCAGGGAATACTTTGAAAATACGGGCACTCCCCTGACCTGGGCAAGAGCCTTCTCCGCCTTCAAGCCCATTATGTACGCCCTTAAGAAGCTCAACTACGCGGGTCTCATCCACGCCTCCCTCAGCCCCGAGACAATACTTGTCGGCGCTGACGGAAAGCTTCACATTACCGGATTTTCAATTCCTCAGTGTCACGGCGGTGTTATGGAATTCAACCACGAGCCCGCAACGGGCTTTGCTCCCGTTGAAATCTATGAGCCTACGGGCGCAACGGCTGTAACTGACATTTACTCGGTAACAGCTCTGCTTTACTACTGCATCACTCTCATCACGCCCCCCGATGCACTTTCCCGTGTTATCGAGGACACGGCGACTCTCCCCGCCGCCGTTGCTTCCACCCTTTCAAGGGGCGTTATTGACGGACTTATCCACGGTCTTTCAGTCCATCCGGAAAACCGTTTTACAAGCTTTGACGAGCTGCTCAGCGCTCTGACTCCCGCCGCAGCGCCCAAGGCTGAGCCTCAGCCTGAGCCGCGCCCCGCACAGGAGCCTCAGCCCGTCAGGGAATACACCGCCAGAGAGGAAATTGACCGCGAGCTTGAAGAGGAATTACAGGAGGAGGAGCTTCTTCGTCAGGAGAAGAAGGAAAGTGCTTCCGCTCTTTCCCTCGGTATACGCTCCTTCCTTGCAGGCTTCCTTGTCTGCGGTATAATCTTCTGCACCCTTTACGTTACGGTGCTTTACAAAAACCACCCCGTGGATTTTCTCGATAACCTCTTCTCCTCCTTCTCCTTCCTGCCGATGAACAAGCAGGAGCCGACCACCACCGCACCCACAACAACCCTTCCCGTTCCCACAGAGCCCAAGTATGTGACCGTTGCAGATTTTGTTTCAAACCACACCTACGAGAGCATAACCTCAAATCCCTACTTCAAGGAAAACTACACCTTTAAGTTTGAATATGAGGACAACACGACCGTACCGAAGAACGCCGTTATCCGTCAGAGCATTGCTCCCGGTGAAAGTGTGCTTTCAGGCGTTGAAATCACACTTGTAATTTCAAACGGCACAACAAAAATCAAGCTTCCCGACGTTACGGGCATCAACTATCTTGCTGCGACAAAGACTCTTGAGTCAATCGGCTTCGGCGTCAAGTATGAGCTGCTTGCAAACAACGGCACTCATACCGTCGGTGAGGTTTTCTCAATGAACAGAGACGCTGACGGACTTTACGACAAGGACACGGTAATCACCCTTAAGGTATGGGGCAAGGCTCCCGTGACAACCACCGCCGCTCCCACAACAACCACCAAGCCGACAACTACTCAGCCGACAACGCAGGAGGAAGAGGAAACAACAACCGCACCCTCCTCAAGCGCCGATGAAAGCGGCGAAGAGGAATGAAATTAATACAGAGAAAGTCAGCCAATGTTTTGTTGGCTGACTTTTTTGCGATATGAACCTATAACCCGTCGTTTTGTTAATACCCCGTTAACATTCTTAATCCGAAATATGATATTATAACTTTGTATATATTAACTCGAAGGAGAGATTACCGTGAAAAAAATACTTTGCATTATTCTCACACTTGTAATGGCTCTCGGCTGTATGCCCCTTGCAGCCTCAGCCGCAGACCCTGAAGCAGAAGGCAGTGCTCAGTTTGAAATTGCGCCCTACCTTTACAAGTCGGTGCTTTATCCGATGGAATTCCCCAGCCTTCAGTCCTATGAAATCAAGGAAAAGAGCAACGAGGGTGATTATGCAATTTCCCGCCAGCTCAATGACCTTTCCTACACCGTAACCGTTCCTGCAGGTACAACGGAAATTATGTGCAGACTTTCCCTTGACGGAGAGGTATGGAGAGGCGTAATAATCAACAGCACAGAACACTCCGACTACTGGCCTAAGGACGAGGCAGGTAATGTTGACTATACAAAGCCCGTGACCTTTAAGCGTGACTCCGTAACTGCAGAGCGTGACGAGTACGGCATTATTTACAGAGACTATCTCAGAAACACAGACGCAAAGGGCTTCAAGGATTACGATAAGCTTTACTGGAGAGTTACCTACATCTGCAACGGTGTTGAGTTCAACAATTATTTTAACCAGAAGCTTTACAATTACGACAGCTCCGAAAAGCAGCTTGTAAAGGCAGTAAACTACAATGTTGCAGGTCTTCCCTTCGGAATTTTCACCGGTGAGGACGTAGCCGGTAATCAGAGCGTATCTGCTGAATACCTTTCAAAGAACGGCTTTGACATTGTTGCTGTTCAGGAGGACTTTGACCATCATCAGAATCTTGCCGACGGTATGAACGGCTACAATTATTCAACAATCCACACCGGCGGTATTCCCGGCGGTGACGGACTTAACATTTTCACAAAGAATATGCCCGTTTACAACGAAAAGCGTGTTGCCTGGAACGAGGCCTGCGGTATTCTTTCCGACGGCTCTGACGAGCTTACACCCAAGGGCTTTATGTACACCGTTATTGATATCGGCAACGGCATTTACGTTGACTTCTACAACCTTCACGCTGACGCTTACGGCGGAGCAGGCTCAGTTGCAGCAAGAACAAGCCAGTTCAAGCAGCTCGCAGAGTTCATCGAGGCACGCTCAGCCGAAAATGACAGACCCGTAATCATTACAGGTGACTTCAACTATCTCTTCCACTCACGCGAGGACAACGACTCCCTTTACAACACCCTTTGTGCTGACCTCGGCTTCAAGGATGCGTGGGTAGAATTCCACAACGACGGTGACTATTTCAATATGTATAACTGGCACGTTTCAGGCCTTGACGCATGGGGCAACTGGGACTCCGTTGAAAGATTTATGTACAGACCCGGCGGCGGTGTTGACATTACCGTAAGCGATTTCAGATACACCCTTGTAACCGACGGCAGCGGCAAGACCGTTTCCGACCACGCAGCAGCAGAATGTGATTTTGAATTCATCAAGACTGCAGACTTCAAGGAAAACACTCAGGAGCTTCACGTTATCACAAAGAGCGGAAACAGCATTTTCCACAAGCTCATCTGGATTATGAAGGTGCTTATGATGGTATTCTCCGACCTTGGAAATCTTTCAGGCTTACTTGGTGAGTTGGGTTAAAAAAGTGAAGTTCTTTTGGTTACTTTTCTTCCAAGAAAAGTAACGCCCGACCGGCGAGGTCATAAATAAAAAAACAACCGAGCACTTATCGGAATGATAGGTGTTCGGTTTTATTTTCGGTAAAATATTACAGGGCACAAATAAAAAAAGTACCCACCCTTTGGTGAGTACTTGAAACTGGTTGCGGAGACAGGATTTGAACCTGCAACCTCCGGGTTATGAGCCCGACGAGCTACCGGGTTGCTCCACTCCGCGATATATCACTCTCTCGAGTGCTTTGTTATTATATATCACCCTCACAAAAAAGTCAATACCTTTTTCAAATTTTTTTCTCCTGATCCTTCGACAGCTTTCTCATAGAGTTTTCCCGCCAAACCCCATACCATATTTTTGTGCAATCTTTTCTCTTGACACAAACCGCCCCTATATATATAATATAATAGATATACTGTGTAAAATGAAGGAATTTACCCTTATTTAAAATATAGTCACAGTAATAAGAAAGGTAGGTTAATACGATGGCTTTTTCTCTTCACGGTGTTAAGGTTCCGCACAGAAAAAACACCGCAAACAGTGCCGCTGTAAGAATTACTGCTCCCAAAACAGTTACCCTTCTCACAGCTATGCACATCGGTAAGCCCGCAGCTCCCGTTGTAAAAGTCGGCGACCATGTTGACGTCGGTACTCTCGTTGCCCGTCAGGACGGCTTCATCTCATCCCCCGTTTACTCAAGCGTTTCAGGTAAGGTTACAAAAATTGCAGATGTTCTCATCTCTGCAGGACGCTACGTTCCCGCAATTGTAATTGAGTCCGACGGCGAAAATACCGTAGCTCCCGAAATCGTGCCTCCCGTTGTTGATTCAAAGGAATCACTTATTGAGGCAATCAAGCAGAGCGGTCTTGTAGGTCTCGGCGGCGCAGGCTTCCCCACCTACGTAAAGTTTATGACTGACAAAAAAATTGATTACCTTGTAATCAACGGTACAGAGTGTGAGCCCTACATCACAAGCGACACACGTACAATGGTTGACAACGCCGACGAAATTGAAGACGCTATCAGTATTATAGATAAGTATTTTGATATCCCCGAGTATATTATCGGTATCGAAGCAAACAAAAAGGAAGCCATCGAAAAAATGAAGGCTATTGCCGCAAAAAACAGCAAGGTTTCCGTCAAGGTGCTTCCCTCAAGATATCCTCAGGGCGGTGAAAAGGTGCTTGTTTATAACACCACCGGCAGAGTTATCAAGGCAGGCTGTCTCCCCGCAGACGCAGGCTGTATTGTTGTTAACTGTACAACCCTCGCCTTTATTTCACGTTACCTCAAAACAGGTATGCCCCTTACAGAAAAGACCGTTACCGTTGACGGCGGTGCAGTAAAGGAGCCTAAGAACGTTATCGCTCCCATCGGCACCCCCCTCAGGGAAATGTTCGACTTCTGCGGCGGCTTTAAGGAGGAGCCCTCAAAGGTGCTCTACGGCGGTCCTATGATGGGTATCACCGTTCCCGACCTTGATGTACCCGTACTCAAGCAGACCAACGCGGTTCTTGCTCTGACCAAAAAGGAAACAAAGGTTCCCGCCGAAACCGCCTGCATCCGCTGCGGCACCTGCGCAAACACCTGTCCCCTCGGCATCGACCCCGCGGCTATTGCAAAAAATTACGAGCTCGGCAATTACGAAAGCCTCGGCAAATACGGCATTGAGGTATGTATGGAATGCGGCTGCTGCTCCTACAACTGTCCCGCAAGCCGTCCTCTTGTTCAGCTTAACAAAATGGCTAAGGCTGCCTATAAAAAATTCAAAGACGAAAAAGAAAAGGAGGCGAAATAACAATGGAAAACAAGCTTCGTATTTCCGTTTCTCCTCACATTCACGGCTCAAAATCAACGCGCGGCTTTATGCTCGACGTTATTATCGCACTTTTACCCGCTACAATTGCAGGTGTTATAATCTTCGGTCTTCAGGCCCTTGTAATTATCGCTGCCTGCATCGTCACCTCCGTTGCCTGTGAGGCTCTTTTCAACCTTGCAGTCAAAAGGAAGCAGACAATCGGCGACCTTAGCGCAATCGTAACGGGCTTACTTCTCGCCCTTAACCTTTCGGTTAACATTCCCGTGTGGCAGGCCTGTGTTGCCTCAGCCTTTGCAATCATCGTTGTAAAGTGTCTCTTCGGCGGTCTCGGCTGCAACATCGTTAACCCCGCAATCACCGCACGTGTGTTTATGCTCGTTGCCTTCGGCTCAATGACAGCCTCAGCCTTCCCCAAGGCTCTTGACGCTGCTTCAGGTGCAACTCCCCTTGCAGAGCTTGCCGCAGGCACCGTTCCCTCACTCAAGGACCTTTTCCTCGGTAACGTAGGCGGTACAATCGGTGAAACCTGCTCACTTGCTCTTCTCATCGGTGCAGCTTACCTTCTTATAAGAAAGGTTATCTCCTGGCACATTCCTGTTTCTTTCATCGCAACCGTGTTCATCTTCTCACTTTGCGTTGAAGGCTTTGACTTCACAAAGGCTCTTGCATGGGTGCTTTCAGGCGGTCTTCTTCTCGGTGCCTTCTTTATGGCTACTGACTACGTAACCTCACCCACAACTCCCAAGGGCAGCATCATCTTCGGTATCGGCGCCGGTGTTATCACCTGCCTTATCCGCTTCTGGGGTGTATATCCCGAGGGCGTATCCTTCGCAATTCTCCTTATGAACATTGTTAATCCCTTTATCGATATGCTCACAGCACGCAAGGTTTTCGGAGGTGACAAAAAATGATGAAGCATCTTAAAAGTGTTATCTCCCTTACCGCAATCTGCGGTGCAGTTGCAATTTTACTTGCAATGACAAACTACATCACCGCTCCCGTTATTGAAAAGAACGCTCAGGCAGCCGCAAGTGAGGCTATGCTCGTTGTTCTTCCCGACGGTGAGGATTTTCAGGCTGTTGACCTTACTGCCTTTGAGCTTCCCTCAACAGTAACAGAGGCATACACAGAGAAAAACGGCGGCGTTGTTGTAAAGCTTACAACCTCAGGCTACGGCTCTGATATGGTTGTTATGGTAGGTATTGATGCAAGCGGTACGGTTACCGGTGCAACCTGCCTTTCAAGTAACGAAACCCTCAGCTACGAAAAGACCTACGGTGAAAACGCAATCGGTCTTACCGCTGAAACGGTTGAAAGCGACCTTGAGGTAATCTCAGGCGCAACAAAGACAACGGGCGCCTACAAGGGCGTTGTCAAGGATGCTCTCAATACCGCTATCATCCTCGGCGGCGGAAGCGTTGACATAAGAAGTGAGGAGCAGATTCTCGCTGATAATCTCAGCACCGCATTACCCGCAGGTGAGGGCGAATTTGAAAAGGTATTCATTACAGAGGCTCTCGACGGTGTATCTGCAGTTTACAAGGCAGTAAACGGTGCTGGCTATGTATTTGCTTCAGGCGAAAGCTTTGTAGGCACAGACGCTGCAGGTAAGGTTACCTCAGAGGCTGACGAGGCTCTCAAGGCAAAGACAGAAGGCAATGCCGCTCTCATCCTTGCTTCAGAGATGACTGAAATTGACATAAGCTCTTATGAGCTTCCCTCACAGATTGAAAAGGCATACAAAACCGCTACGGGCAACTTCGTGTTTGACCTCAAGGCAGCAGGCTTCGGCATCAACGGTGACGAATACTACTACCCCTCAGGTGAGCACATCAAAATCAAGGCATCAGTAACCGCTGACGGTACAATCATTGCCTGCGAAACCACCTATCAGAGCGAAAGTGAAGGCATCGGCTCAGCTTGTGCAGACGCCTCCTTCTACTCACAGTTTGACGGAAAGACCGCTGAAAACTACGGCGATATCGAAGCAATCGGCGGCGCAACAATCACAACCAACGGCTACAAGACCGCAATTTCAAAGGTATTTGAGGCTGTAGAAATTCTGAAAGGAGAAGCTAAATAATGAATAAAGAAAGCAATATGTCAGTTCTCCTTAAGGGATTACTGAAGGAAAACCCCGTATTCGTGCTCATCCTCGGCACCTGTCCCACACTTGCAACCACAACAACGGTTATCGGTGCTCTCGGTATGGGTCTTGCCGCAACGGCAGTTCTCATCTGCTCAAACGCAGTTGTTTCAATGCTGCGTAAGTTCATTCCCGACACGGTACGTATCCCCTGCTACATCGTTATTATCGCAGGCTTCGTTACTATTGTTCAGATGTTTATGCACGCCTATCTTCCCGAAATGTACGAGCTTTTAGGCGTTTACCTTGCTCTTATCACCGTTAACTGCATCATCCTCGGCAGAGCCGAAATGTTTGCGAGCAAAAACTCCGTGGGCAGATCTGCCCTTGACGGTCTCGGCATGGGAATCGGCTTTACGCTGGCTCTCGTTGCCATCGCAACCGTCCGTGAGGTCTTCGGCGCGGCAAGCTTCGCTGGCATCTCCATCCCCTTCCTTTCCGATTTCA
>JAZOVO010000090.1:0-8295 GCA_045658745.1 Acutalibacteraceae bacterium
ATGGTGAGGGAAGATAAGATCCTGACCGCCGCAATGGATATCAATGGTTTCACCAAGGAATTTACGTACCATCGCGGAGCATTCAATGTGCCATCCGGGTCTGCCGTGACCCCAGGGTGACTCCCAGTAGGGCTCACCGGGCTTTGCACTCTTCCAGAGAGCAAAATCCATAGGCTCGCGCTTAACCTCACCGACATTGATTCTTGCGCCTGCCTCGAGGTCTTCAAGGGGCTGATGGGAAAGCTTACCGTATTCGCCGAACTTCTTTGTGCTGAAGTAAACGTCGCCGTTAACCTCATAAGCATAGCCCTTTTCAACAAGTCCGCTTACGATGCTGATAATTTCATCCATTGTTTCGGTTGCCTTGGGATGAGTTGTAGCCTCACGGATGTTCATACCCTTGGCATCCTTCCAGAATTCCTCGATGTATTTTTCGGAGATATCCTTGAAGGTTACACCCTCTTCGTTTGCACGGCGGATGATTTTGTCATCGATATCAGTAAAGTTCTGAACAAAGTTAACCTTATTGCCTCTGTATTCAAGGTAACGGCGGAGCACGTCGAAAACACAGAGAGGTCTCGCATTACCGATGTGAATGAAATTGTAAACGGTGGGACCGCAGGCGTAGATTTTGTATTCGCCTTCCTTTATGGGGATAAGCTCCTGCTTATCTCTTTTGAGTGTGTTGAAAATTTTCATTTGTTTTCCTCCAGTTCTTTTATATGTTTTTCAAGTTTTTCTATTTTAGCCTTGAGCACACACAGCTCCTGAGCAACGGGGTCGGGAGTATGGATGTGGTCAAGCTTATCTACTCGTTTGCCGTTGCGCTTTACGACTCTTGCAGGTGAGCCGACGGCCGTTGAATTTTCGGGAATAGCCGAGAGGACAACAGAGCCTGCGGCTACATTTGAATTATCTCCGATAGTAAAGGGACCGAGCACCTTTGCACCTGCGCCGACAAGCACATTGTTGCCGAGGGTCGGGTGACGCTTTCCGTGGTCCTTGCCTGTACCGCCAAGGGTAACGCCCTGATAAATCGTACAGTCATCACCTATTATAGCAGTTTCGCCGATTACAACACCGGTTCCGTGGTCAATGAAAAAGCGTCTGCCTATCTGCGCACCGGGATGGATTTCTATATTGGTCTTTTTTACGGCGTGCTGTGAAATAGCACGGGCAAGAAAGAACATTTTATGATTATAGCACCAATGTGCCCTTCTGTATGCTCTGACCGCCTTGTACCCGGGATAAAGAAGCATTATTTCGAGATTGCTTCTTGCAGCAGGGTCACGGTCCTTGACGCATTGCAGGTCTTCTTTTAATCTTTCAAACATATTCTATCACCTATTGATAAAAAAATAAACCTCTGCGCCGAAAAAAATTCGGTACAGAGGCGTTAAAACGCGGTTCCACTCTGACTTATAACTCATAAGCTACAATATAATAGCCCTGCCGTTAACGCCGACCTACGCCCTCGGATACTGAGAAAATTCCCCTCAGGTGCTGACGGGTGCATTTCATCACTTCTTCAACAGAACACTTTCACCTTACAGTTCCTCTCTTAGATGAAGGGTGTGTGATTACTTCTCCCTTTAAACGCATTTGGATATTTGTTTAGTACATTATACACAGTTGACAGAATTTTGTCAACATATTTATAAATTAAACTTACCTTCGTTTTCCTTAAAAAAATCGCGATAAACCTTAACGCACTCGAGTTCCGTCCACTTCCGAAGTATTACGGGATTAGAGTCAATATCATAAATTCTTGCCCCTTTAAGTGAAAGCAAAAATGGTGAATGGGTTGAAACAATAAACTGACAGCCGTGATTTCTTACACAGTCCTCAATAAAATATTTCAACTCAAGCTGATTTGACGGTGAAAGACTGTTTTCAGGCTCATCCAAAAGATACAAAGCATCATCGGTTATACTGTCAACAAAAAGAGAGAGTGAACTTTCACCATTTGAACGCTCTTGAATGTTTCTTACAAGGCGTGATCGAATAAACTGTGATTGACTCTTGTTTTTGTTTCTCGCGTCGGAAACTCTTTTCCAACGTTCATAATCATCAAGCCCGTGAAGTGTTGTATCGGCACTACCGCTATTGCTATCAAGCCATTCCTGCAATAAATCTTCTCTTTTGATATCGATTCCGTCATTTACGCGGCGGATGTCAAGCACACGATCGAAGACATCATCACTAGTGATAACACAACTTCTCGGTGAAACGGATTTTTCAAGAGTGTAAGTGCATAATTCAACATAATCGCTAAAAAAATCAGTACGGTTAAAAGGTGAATTGCGCTTTAGTTTAAGCTTTTCAGCAATTATATTGAGGATTGTACTTTTACCGCTTCCATTATTTCCGCAAATAATTGTTATATCCGAAAACTCAAAATCATCTGGTAGCCCTCTGTAACGAAACATTCCGAAAGGATATTTTGTCGTGTATATATTTCTCATATTCTTCGGATTGAAACCGAAAAAGAAGCCTTCATCCTCGTCTCGAGAAGGCAAATGAAAAGTGCTCAGATAAACCATAAGTCACCCCATAAGTTTATTCCACAACCTCACCGACAAGGTCGCAGTCATCAACACCGAGAATTTTAATTTTCACAAACTGTCCCGCTTCAAGCTCGTCCTCGGTTGAAATGATAACGCTTGAATCAATTTCAGGTGCATCCATATAGGTTCTGCCCATATAAAGCATATTCTCCTCGTCAAAGCCGTCAACAATGGCGGTCATAACCGTACCGACTCTGCTTTCCTGCTTATCGGAGAATATCTCATACTGCTGCTGCATAATAATTTCACTGCGATGAGCTTTAATCTCATCATCAATCTGATTTTCCATTTTAGCCGCAAATGTGCCTTCCTCGGGTGAATAAGCAAAGCAGCCGAGACGGTCAAATTTAACATTGTTGATAAAACGGGAAAGGGCTTCAAAGTTATCCTCGGTTTCACCGGGGAAGCCCGTAATAAAGGTTGTGCGGATAACAACATCAGGAATTTTAGCTCTTACTCTTTCAATAAGAGAGGTAAGACTTTCCTCATCACCCGTTCGGTTCATCCTTTTGAGCACTTCACCGTCGGCATGTTGTAAGGGTAAGTCTATATAGTTGCAGATTTTTTTCTCACTTGCCATTACATCAATAAGCTCATCGGTAAGGCATTCGGGATAGCAATAGAGAATACGTATCCACTCAATGCCGTCAATTTTGCAAAGTTCTTTAAGAAGTGCGGGAAGCTTAAGCTCACCGTAGAGGTCAATACCGTAACGGGTTGTATCCTGTGCAACGACGACGATTTCCTTTACACCGTTAGTGGCAAGACTTTTTGCTTCTTCAATAATATTCTCCATTTCGCGGCTTCTGAATTTGCCGCGGATTGAAGGAATTGCACAGTAGGTGCAGCAATTTGAGCAGCCCTCGGCAATTTTAAGGTAAGCATAATGAGGTGGAGTCGAGAGTATTCTGTCACCCTCAAGAGGCATACAGTATTTTGACGGGAACTCTGCAACGGTTTTACCGCAGAGGACTTTTTTGCAGATTTCTGCGATTTCGCCGTTAGCACCGATACCTACAACGGCATCCACCTCGGGGATTTCGTTCATTATCTCCTGCTGATAGCGTTCCGCAAGACAGCCCGTTACAACAACGCCTTTAATTACACCTTCCTCCTTGAGGGAAACGGCGTAAAGAATGTTGTCAATCGCCTCTTTTTTTGCGTCATCTATAAAGCCGCAGGTATTTATAATTACAAGGTCAGCCGTCTCAAGGTCACCGACAATATCAAAGCCGCATTCAACAAGACGGGACAAAAGCATTTCACCGTCAACCTGATTTTTAGGACAGCCTAAGCCTATCATTGCAATTTTACTCATCGTACACCTCACAGGTAAATTCTTCTTGCAGATTTTCGAGGGCATCGCGTATTTCGCCGTAGGAATAACCCAGACGCAAAAGTGCATTAAAAGCCTTCTGCCGACCCTTATCGTCGGTCATTTTTGCAAGATACTTCCTTTTAATTATATCACTTAATCTGTCGGTGTCAAATGAAATTTCATCCAGCACACCGCTTACAATTTCACGGTCAACGCCCTTAAGGTACAGCTCCTGCTCAACACGCCTTCTGCCATAGCCTTTTAAGCGGATAAGCTCTGAAGCATAAAGACGGCAAAAGCGTTCATCATCGACATAGCCTCCGCCTTTAAGCTTTTCAATTGCCGCCTCAGCACCTTTGGAATGACCTTTCTCCTTAAGCTTGCGCAGAAGCTCCTTCTGACTGTGGTCGCGCCGTGAAAGCAGAGAAACGGCACAGTTATAAGCGCGGCGGATATTAACCGTCTCGTCGAGCCCGGCATACTCCTCCTCACTTATCTCCTGTCCGTCCTTCAAATACAATGAGGCAAAATACATCTCATCGACGGTGAGAGCATACTCACCGTCGATGCTTATATGTATTTTATCGCCTTTTCCTTTTTTATATGTCAGCTTCATTATTCGTCATCGTCAACGGCAATGTCAATCCTTGCCCTTAAGCTGCTTGAAGACCTTTTAGGAGTAACAAGCTTTGCCTCCTTAGGTGCTTCAGGCTCTTTTTCAACAGACTCGCCTGCCATAATCTTACGGATTTTTTCCTCAACCTCAGCGGCAAGAGCCTTTTCTCTTTCAAAAAGAAGCTTTACGTTGTCTCTGCCCTGGCCGAGACGGGTTTCGCCGTAGGAGAACCAGGCACCGCTCTTGTTGATAACCTCAAACTTAACACCGAGGTCAACGATTTCGCCGACCTTGGAAATGCCCTTACCGTACATAATATCAAATTCAGCCTCTTTGAACGGAGGTGAAACCTTATTTTTAACAATTTTAGCTCTTGTTCTTGCACCGACAAATTCATTACCTGGTGCCTTGAGCTGCTCAATCTTTCTTACATCTATTCTGACAGAGGAATAGAACTTGAGTGCACGTCCGCCCGTGGTAACCTCGGGGTTACCATACATTACGCCAACCTTTTCACGAAGCTGGTTGATGAAAATTACAAGGGTGTTTGACTTTGCTATAACACCTGTAAGCTTTCTTAAAGCCTGTGACATAAGTCTTGCATGAAGACCTACGTGACTGTCACCCATCTCACCTTCAATTTCTGCTCTGGGTACAAGAGCCGCAACAGAGTCAACAACAATAACATCAAGAGCTCCTGAGCGCGCAAGAGCCTCTGTAATTGAAAGAGCATCCTCACCGTTATCAGGCTGTGAAACAAGGAGAGAATCAACGTCAACGCCGAGTCCTCTTGCATAAACTGGGTCCAGGGCGTGCTCAGCATCGATAAATGCAGCTTCACCGCCCGCCTTCTGAGCCTCTGCAATACAATGAAGAGCAAGGGTTGTTTTACCTGATGATTCGGGACCGTAAATTTCAACGGTTCTTCCCTTGGGAAGACCGCCGATACCCGTTGCAAGGTCAAGACCTACCGAACCGGTTGAAATAGCCTCAACATTCATTTCAGTATTCTGACCGAGGCGCATAATTGCACCTTTACCGTACTGCTTTTCAATCTGGGCAAGAGCCGCCTTTAATGCACTTTGTTTATCTGACATGATTTTACCTCCGAGCGTACAAATGTTCGTTGTTTGTATTATACATTAACCGTAAGCAAAAATCAACTGTTTTTTCGAATTATTTTGTGCTATTCCCAAGAATTTTTATTAAATAAATTATTTTTTTTGCCAAAAACAAAATTTTTTTATTGACTATGACAAAAAAATATGCTAAATTTAGTGTACTAAATTATTTGAAAAGGAGAAACCAAATGGCAACTCAACTTAACAAAAAATACGGTCTGCTTACAGCTATCTGTACAGTAGTCGGCACCGTTATCGGTAGCGGTGTTTTCTTCAAGGCCGAAAAAATTCTTACCGAAACCGGCGGCAACCTTCCCGTTGGTATTTTAGCATGGATTGTCGGCGGTATCATTATGGTCTGCTGTGCATACGCATTCTCAATCCTTGCAACAAAGCACGAAAAGGTCAGCGGTATTGTTGACTATGCAGAAGCAATGTGCGGCAAGAAGTACGCATACTTCATGGGCTGGTTCCTTGCAGTGTTCTACTACCCCACCCTCACATCAGTTCTTGCATGGGTAAGCGCAAGATATCTTTGCGTTTTCATCAACAGCTTCCTTCCCGAAGAGGCTCAGCTGAGCATTGCAGGCCCCCAGTGTATGACAATCGCAGGTGCTCTTCTTATTGCTGTGTTCTTTATGAACTCAATCGCACCCAAGATTGCAGGTAAATTCCAGATTTCCGCAACCTTCATCAAGCTTATACCTCTTTTCCTTATGGCAATCATCGGTACAATCAAGGGCCTTACAAACGGACTTCTTATTGAAAACTTCACAACAGTTGTTAACGAAGACATTTCAACCTCAAGCGGTCTTTTCAAGGCTGTTGTTGCTACCGCTTTCGCATACGAGGGCTGGATTTGCGCAACCTCAATCAACGCAGAGCTCAAGGATGCAAAGAAGAACCTTCCCAAGGCTCTTGTAATGGGCACTCTCATTATCGTAGCAGTTTATATTACATACTATATCGGCCTTGCAGGCGGTATTGAAAACAGCGTTATTATGCAGGGCGGTGAAGCCGGCGCAAGAATCGCATTCTCAGCCGTATTCGGCAAGCTTGCAGGTACAGGTCTTTTCCTCTTTGTTGTTATTTCCTGTCTCGGTACTCTCAACGGTCTTACACTCGGATGCTCAAGAGCCTTCCACGCTATTGCTTCCCGTAACGTTGGTCCCAAGCCCGAAATCTTCAAGCAGGTTGATCCCGCAACAAATATGCCCGGCAACTCAGCAATGATGGGACTTTTCATCAGCGGTCTCTGGCTTCTCTACTTCTACGGCGCTAACCTTGATACTCCCTGGTTCGGTCTCTTCTCATTCGACTCATCAGAGCTTCCCATCATCACAACCTACGCTATGTACATCCCCATTTTCATCAGCATGTTCATCAAGAGTAAGGATCTCGGTGTGCTTAAGGGTAAGATTGCTCCCCTTCTTGCAATTGCAGGTTCAATCTTTATGGTTATCGCCGCAATCTTTGCGCACGGTATTTATCCCTATCAGGCAGCTCAGGCTAACGGAACATTCTCACTTCCCGTTCTCTTCTACCTTATCACCTATATCATACTTATGATTATCGGTGCATTTTTCGCAAAGGAAAAGAAGGCAAAGAAATAATTAAATCAGCATAAAAAATAACGGCTCGATGAGCCGTTATTTTTTTGCCTTATGTAGTAACATTCGTTCCCGAAAGACCGAAGCTTACGGATAAGGCTTTATCAATCTTGTACATATCAGACGGGTCAAGGTTGCCCATTTTTTCTCTGAGTCTCTTTTTGTCGAGTGTTCTTACCTGCTCAAGAAGCACTATAGAATCCTTGGCAAGTCCGCAGTTATCTGCATTGACCCTGATATGTGTCGGTAAATTAGTCTTGAAGCGCTGACTGGTTATTGCGGCGGCAATGACCGTTGGGCTGAACTTGTTGCCGACATCGTTCTGCACAATCAGCACGGGTCTTATTCCGCCCTGCTCCGAGCCTACAACGGGACTTAAGTCAGCGTAATATATTTCTCCTCGTTTTATCAACATAAAAGCCTCCGAAGTTGAATGTAATACTGTCTGACAATAGTTTTGCCTTTAAGCGTGATATTTAAACAGACGGAGTAATATTATTTTATGCCGTAAAACAGAATAAGTGAACAACGGAGCAGATATCAGTCCGGACATCTGCTCCGTTATAATTTTAATTTTCAAATTGCGCAAGAGTATATGCAAGCTCATTTACAACGTCCATAGGAAGCATACCTGATTTTGACGTACGCTCACTTACGGCATCACCCGTATATCCGTGGACAAAAACGGCTGATATAAGAGCATCGGAAAGCTTTGCAAAGCCTTGCGCTGCAAAGCCTCCGATAAGACCCGCCAAAACATCACCGCTGCCGCCCTTTGAAAGCCCCGTATTGCCCGTGTTGTTGATGTAAACCCTTTCCTCGCCCGGGATTGAAACAACGGTATTTGAGCTTTTCAAGGCAACATAAGCACCGTAATGCTCGCTGAAAGCCATTGCTACGCGTGCTTTATCGTTGAGGATAACATTCTTTTCAAGTCTTGTAAGCCTCTGCATTTCACCGATGTGAGGAGTAAGAATGATATCGCTTTTTTTACTTGCAAGAATTAAAATATCTTTAGAGATAATGTTTAAAGCATCAGCATCGGCAATAACGGGCACAAGGG
>JAZOVO010000091.1:0-15658 GCA_045658745.1 Acutalibacteraceae bacterium
CTTTTGTAAAAGCTTGACCAAAACTTTTCTTGTTTTTATCTTTCTACAAGCATATTATGATATCTGCCCATCCAGTAAGGAAGTGAATAAGTCGTAGAGCCTTCCATCTCACCGGGATTGTATGCACCGTCCATTACATAAGTTGAGCCGTTATACTTGTGGAGCGCTCTTTCATCAGCGGGAGCAACTGCCCACTCGTACTTTGTAAGACCGAGAATCATACCGATAAGCTTAAGGGTCTTATTTTCTGAGTGCCAGAAGGGAGGAACATAGCCCTCTGCACTGAAGGAAAGCTCCTCAGTTTCACCGATGCCTACATCGTCAAGGTCGAGCTCATAAATATCATCACGCTTTGAGTTACTTGCACCGAGACGGCGAAG
The DNA here is from genome assembly GCA_045658745.1 of Acutalibacteraceae bacterium. Lineage (GTDB taxonomy): Bacteria > Bacillota > Clostridia > Oscillospirales > Acutalibacteraceae > UBA6857. The sequence continues at coordinate 381 of JAZOVO010000091.1, forward strand.
GTCAATAGGATGACGGTTAACCACCCAAGCCGCTGTATCAACAAGATTGTTACCGTAAGCGTCGGTCTTTACCTCATTGGGATATGCAAGCTGATAAATGTAGTACCAGAGTGCGTTTTCACTGTAGCTCATTGAATACCACCAGCTATCAATAGCCTCTCTGTAATAGGTGAGAAGCTCCTCATCATCCTCAAGCTGGAAAAGAGTATAGAAGCCGAGCATTGCCATTTCCTCGTCGGAGTAGTTGAGGATAAGGCGGTAAAGAGCATTGAAAAGCTTTGTGCCTACAAGAGGACGGAGAATAAAGCCGAGAGCGGGTGAAACACCGTTTACAACCTCAAGGATACACATATCGTAGCGATCCTTGTTCTGGGTCATAATCTCTGCAAACTCATAGCTTTCATCAAGGGCGGCCATTCTGTATTCGTCCTCCCACTTCTGATTGCCGGTAATATAAGCGGCAACCTTGAAGCCGGTGAGTATAACAAGTGAGTTAAGAGCCGCACCGCCGAGAGTCTGACCGTTATGGAAGTATGTTCTTGAGAACTTTGCCCATGTTGTAGGCTGACCTGAGCCGTCAACCATTGTGTAGGAGTTATCGGAAAGATGCTGTGCAAACTTTTCCATTGTCTCCTCAAGCATAGCCTTTAATTCGGGATCCTCGGGAGCAAGAATATCATAAGCAAGCTTGTAAAGGAAAAGGTGACCGATAATTTCGTCGGAGCTTGTGTCGCCCTTGTAAACGATATCGGAAATATCATAATCGGCACCGATAAGGTCATTCCAGAGTCTTTCAGGAACAGAGCCCGTTGCATTTACCTTAAGGCCTCTGTAGTTTTCGTTGTGAAGAAGGAAGTCGCTTCCGTCACCGTAGGTCTTTGTTGACATACCTGTTGCGGTGCCGTCGCCGTTGTGTGACCAGTAAGCATAGCCGTCATAATCGCTGTGACCTGCTTCCTTTTCGCTCTTGAAGGAGTAGGTTCTTGACCAGAAGCCCTCAAGAAGTCTTGTACGCATCGCATATTCGCCCTCGGTGGTATTGGGGTCTGCCCAGCCCTCGGTATTGTAAAGGGCAAGGTTATCGTTCTCCTCAAAGTCCTGAGTATAGCTGCGCTTACCTGACTTCATATACCCTTCCTGCATATCGGTAAATGCATCAGCAGGGCTCATATAAGGAATATTCTGTGAGTAATCACCGCCGACAAGCATTGCCTCGTTGGTGTAATATTTACCTGTTTCGTAGTCGCTGGCGCTACCGTTTCTCTGTGCACGGGCATAAGCCTCAACGGTGCCCTCGCGCATTGAGATATATGTAAGAAGAAGCACAGCCTCAACTGAAAGTGTTGCGGTTTTTCTTGCTGCTTCAACTTCTTCCTTTGTAGCGTTGGGGTCATTCTTAAGCACAGCGTAGCGCATAAGCTCACCGCCGCCGTACATCGAGGTCCAGAGACCGTCGTTGTCACTTTCTTCGGGAATCCATTCGCCGTCAATGAGATAAGCATTGGAAACCATACCGCGTCTTGCAACATACTTCTGGGTTTCCTCACTCATCATTGCAGCCTTGTCAGTACCGTTGATGGGGAGCATTTCAATATGTGAATAGCCCTCCTCCATAACAGTCCATATTCCGTTTTCACCGTCGGCAAAAATTGCAAGCACCTTGCCGTCAGTTGTGTCGTTTGCATAGAAATATCTGTCGCCCATAAAGCGCTGCTCGATATCTCTCTCAAGCTCTGCATTTTCATCTGTACGAAGCACACCGTATGCGGTGATTTCCCACTTTGCGCCGTCTGCGGTTTCGGCAGTCTGAGCCTCAGCATATTTTGATGCATCCGTAAATTCAGCAGGAACATCCTTACTGTCCTTTTCGTAGCGGGTAACAATCTTCTGAAGGTTTGAGCTTTCCTTTACTGCCTCACCGCCGAAGTCAACCTTTTTAATGCCGGTTGCTTCAAGCTTTGTGCTTTCCTTTACAACGGTAAGCTCAGCGCTGTCAGTAAGACCCTCGGCGCTCTGAACGGTAACAACAGCCTTACCCTCCTTAAGAGCGGTAACTCTGCCCCACATATCAACGCTTGCCACGTCTGCGGGGATAACGCTCCATGAAAGCATTCTGTTCTCGGTGCCTGACATTACTGTATCAACAGTTCTGCTGTCACCGATTTCAAGCTCCCAGTTATCGGGAACGATGACTCTTAAAACAGCCTCGTCATTTGTGACGTTTCCGTCTGTTGCCATTGCCGGCACACACATACCCGTAAGCATAACAAGTGCAAGCAACAAAGCAATGATTTTCTTCATAAATAACACTCCTTATGTGTTTTTTAGTCAGCAATCTGACCGCAAATACATAATAGCACTTTGCCCCCTTCATCGTCAAGGTGTTTTAACTTTATTTAAACTTTGTTTATCAAATAAAAAGACCGCCGCTTACTTTTTGTAAACGGCGTCTTTATTACGCCGACACCCCATAAGGCAGTATTTGTTTCTCGAAGAAAATTCCCCGTATTATTGCCAAAAGCCTCGCAAGGCGACAGCCTTGCTGCGTTTTATGGCTTCAATACAAGAAATTTTCAGTTCTTACGAAACTGCGAAGCACTTTAAAATGCGAAATAGCTTTGCAAGGAAAGGCGAAAATCACCGATAATGCTGACGCATATCGGTGATTTTTAACGCATTATTGTGAAGTTATTTCACATTTTAAAGAAATACTTCCTTATGGGGTGTCGGCGTATATCTTATTGCTTATTTTTTAGCAACAGCTCTCTGAATTGCCTTAACAATTTCAACAATGGGAATTACAAGGAAGGCAAGACCGATTGAAATTGCGTATGCCTTGAAGTCAAGGTGAGTGAACTCAAACATACTTGCAAGGAAGGGAATTTCAATAATTGCAGTTGTAAGGAGAAGAGATACAACCATTGCGCCGTAAAGCACAATGTTGTGTGACTTCTGACCGAAGCTCATTGCAACGGCTGAGCCTCTCTGTGAACGCATATTGAAGGAGTGGAAGATTTCACACATTGACATTGTAAGGAATGCCATTGTCATACCCTCTTCACAGTTTTCAATGTTTGTAAAGTGGAAATTTTCAAGAGCATATGCCATACCGTGAACATCGAAAAGCTCGAGGAACTCACCGATGAAGAATGCGGCAAGTGTAAGAATTGTTACAAGTGCACCCTGATAGAATACGTCGAAGCCCATACCGCCGGCGAACACGCCTTCCTTACTGCTTCTGGGTTTACGCTGCATAATATCTCTTTCAGGCTTTTCAAGACCGAGAGCAAGAGCAGGAATACTGTCTGTTACAAGGTTGATGAAAAGAAGGTGAACAGGCTTGAGAATTGTGAAATTAAGAATTGTTGCGGCAAAGATTGAAAGCACCTCTGAAAGGTTTGAGCCGAGAAGGAACTGAATAGCCTTTCTGATGTTATCGTAAATTCTTCTGCCTTCTGAAACAGCACCGACGATTGTCGCAAAGTTATCGTCAGCAAGAACCATATCGGCAACGTTCTTTGTAACATCGGTACCTGTGATACCCATACCGATACCGATATCGGCACTCTTGATTGAGGGAGCGTCGTTAACGCCGTCACCGGTCATAGCGGTAATCATACCCTTTGCACGCCATGCATTGACGATTCTTGTCTTATGCTCGGGCTGAACACGGGCATATACGCGGAACTCGGTAACTCTTTCGGCAAAATCCTCGTCGCTGATTTTGTCAAGGTCTGCACCTGTGATAGCGGCTGAAGCGTCGGTAAGAATACCGAGCTCCTTGGCAATTGCAACAGCGGTATCCTTATGGTCACCCGTAATCATAATAGGTGTGATACCTGCGCTGCGGCATTCTGCGATAGCATCCTTAACCTCGGGACGTACGGGGTCAATCATACCTGAAAGACCTACAAATACAAGGTCGGATTCATTTTCCTCTGTTGTCATTTCAGCAGGAACAGCTGAAAGCTTCTTCATTGAAAGAGCAAGCACACGAAGAGCTCTGTCAGCCATAGCCTTGTTGTTTGCCATAATTTCATCCATAACCTCTGCGGTCATAGGAACTTCCTTACCGTCAATAATTGCAGTCTTGCAACGGCTGAGAACAACGTCGGGAGCGCCCTTTGTGAACTGAATATAAGCACCGTCATATTCGTGCACGGTGGACATCATCTTTCTGCCCGAGTCAAAGGGAAGCTCTGCAACTCTGGGATATTTAACCTTGAGATCGTTCTTGTTGAGATCTCTTGAAAGTGCATAATACACAAGAGCCGCCTCGGTGGGCTCACCGTTAACCTTGTCACCGTCAACCTCTGCGTCGGTGCAAAGAGCCATACCTGTTGCAAAGAAGTCCTTGTCGGAGCAGAAGGCTTCAACAACGGTCATCTTGTTCTGAGTGAGTGTACCTGTCTTGTCAGAGCAGATAATCTGTGCACAGCCGAGAGTTTCAACGGCTGTAAGCTTACGGATGATAGCGTTCTTCTTTGACATATTTGTAACGCCGATTGAAAGAACGATTGTAACAACGGCTGCAAGACCCTCGGGAATTGCGGCAACTGCAAGAGAAACAGCAACCATAAAGCTTTCAAGGAATACTTCAAAGCTTACTGCGCCTGTGTTTTTATATGCCATAATTGCCTGGAAGCCGAAGATAAATACACAGATACCGAGAACAAGCCAGGTAAGAATTTTTGAAAGCTGTGAAAGCTTGATCTGAAGAGGAGTCTGTCCTTCTTCAGCCTGAGCGATAGCGTCAGCAATTTTACCCATTTCGGTACCCATACCCGTTGCAACAACAACAGCCTTACCGCGGCCGTAAACAACGGTTGAGCCCATATAAGCCATATTCTTTCTGTCGCCGAGAGCGATTTCATCGCTTTCCTTACCGCCGAGCACCTCAATAAGCTTACCTACGGGAACGGATTCACCGGTAAGTGCAGCTTCCTCAATCTTCATGCTTGCACATTCAAAAATACGGCAGTCAGCGGGAACGGCGTCACCTGCTTCAAGCACAACAACGTCACCGACAACAAGGTCCTCACTTCTGACCGAAACCATTCTGCCGTCACGGTAAACCTTGCTCGTTGCGGCAGACATTTCCTGAAGCGCCTCAATAGCGGCCTCCGCCTTACTTTCCTGAAGAACACCGAGAACGGTGTTGATAACAACAACTACAAGAATAATAACTGTGTCTGTGGGGAATACAAAGCCCTTTGCCTCAAACCATTCCGTAATTGCGGAAACAATTGCGGCGATGATAAGAATGATGATCATCGGGTCGGAAAGCTGCTCAATTACTCTTTTGAGCATAGTCTTTTTCTTACCCTCTTCAAGCTTGTTCTTACCGTTTTTCTCAAGACGTGCCTGAGCCTCCTGCTCGGTAAGACCGTTTTCCGATGAAGCTACGTGAGTAAAAACCTCCTCGGCAGAATGCAGATAATGTTTCATACTGAGTCTTCCTTTCGTTTTTTATATTTTTCCAAAAAAGACGTTATATATCAAAAAAGACCTTTAACGAAGCATTTTCAACTTCGTTAAAGGTCTTGCTGCCTGACTTTGGCTTGCAAACCAGCCCGAAGGCACGATGTTGATTTGCAACTGAGAGCTACTCCCCTTTAATTTACCTTATAATTCTAACACACACCTAAGCAAATGTCAACATTTAACAGCTTCTTTTTTCTCTGCGGCACTGTTCGCATTATCTCTTTTGTCGAGTCTTGAAATCATACTGATGTAAACTGCAACGGTCGACGGTACCGTTGTGCACATTGCAAGCAGCACATCATAGAAGGTATCATAAAGCGGATAAAGCGCGGTGTTATATGCTCCCCTGCCGAAAAGCTTAAACAAAAAGCTTTCATCCGAGGGTCCCCAGTAAAAGCCCTGATTGGTTGTACCCCATATGAAATCGCCGACAAACTCGCTGATTTCCCATGCAGGCATAATAAAACTGGAGAAAAGAAACGCAAAGGCTGTGATAATGAATGCGTTTTTTCTGCTGTCAGCCTTAACAAGCGTAAGAGCGATGTAATAACCGCCATAGGTGCAGAGTACACCTGAAATCACATGCAGGAAAAGGTCAAACCTCGGAACGATGTTGTAAATCCAGACATAGTTTCCACAGTAAGAGCCAAGGAAAACTATAACCGTGATAAGACTCTGTGTACGGTAGCTTATCCTTGAAAAGAAGGTACCCTCAGGGAAAACAATATGCACAAGAGTGATTGTAAAGGTTGCAATCAGGTTTGCACAAAGCAGAGTTGCCTCCGCGCGATTTTCCATCACGATAAAAGCGTAGAGCATACAGGCTCTTGTGCACCACCAGAAGGCGATATCTGCAACGGAGCAGTCCTTCATCAGCTTGCTTTTCTCCGTGATAAATTTATTTTCAGCCCATCTTCCGAAAGAAAACCTGCTCTTCTCCTTCTTCTCTTTTACAAACATCTGTCTGTTTTTAAGGCGCTGATATATGTACATTGCCGCCGTTGTAAAAATGCCGCCGAGAAGCGTCATAAGCATATCCTCATCGGTATCAAGCAGATACCTCTGCCCGTCGAGAGACATATGCAGTCCCACGAGACGGTAAAGCCAATGCTCGTTAGTCACGAAATCAGCATGAAGCAGATTTGTACCCTTATAAAAGTCAATGAAAAATTCCGTAACCTCAATAAATATGGCAGCTGTACCTGCAAAGCACATACCCGAAATCACATTGAGTGTCAGCTCATTGCTGTTTTTTGCCCTTCTTATTTTTTGAAAAATGAGATATCCCAGAAAAGCCGTTACAGCTCCGAGAAGAAGCTGAAGAAGAATATCCCGTTCGCCGATACCGGCTGTAATCTGTTGTGTTTCCACAATTCACACCTCTGTATGTATAATTACTGCTTTATTTCAAGCACTCTTTCACCCCCGATGCTGACCGAGGTGATGATACAGCGTCCCCTGTAAAGCTTAAGCGTTGCCGTGCCGGTAAAGTGCTTTTTATAGTTTATTATGTCAGATATATAATATGACAGATTATTGATATCAAAATTATAAATAGGGTCGGGAGAGTCAAAAAAAGCCTGAAGCTCCTGCTTATTTTTAAATCTTTCTCCGCAGAAATTATATTTTTCGTAGCTTAAGTGGGCAGAATTGAACTTACCGAGAAGAAGTGCATCATCTTCTCCCTCATAGCCCGTACGGGCAAAGCCCTCCTCATCGGTATAAACAAAAAGCTTTTCATTTGTAAAGTAAAAGCCGTCTGTTATCGGACAGAAGCCGTTTTCATCGCAGTCAGAAATACCGCTGAGCTTTACCGTATATTCCGTGCCCTTTTCAATTATTGTTCCGTCACTTATATTGGCGGGATAAAGCGGTGAATTAACATAAACCAGCAAAGCCGCACCGACAACAAAAAACAGAGCAAGTAATACTGTCATAATTTTGGTCAAGGTTCTTTTTGCCTGCAAGCTCATAATCCACACCTCCAAAGCATAAACCTTCCGCATAGTATTCTATGCGGAAGGTATTATAACACTACTTACCTAAAAAATAAATAAGTGTTAACGTTTTTTTACTTTTATTTTCATAAATTTTTATTTGTGCCTTAAAACAAGCTCATCTCCGATGTAAAATTCACTCACAACGGCATAATCCTTGTATACACAAAGGGTGATTTTTCCGTCAAGAGGCATTTGATAAAGCATACCTATATAGCCCTCATCATACATAAACTCCTCATAGGAATTTATAGGGTTGTTCTCCTTCTCACAGAGAAGTATTCCAAGCTCTGCAAGCTCCTTAAGACCGAAGTCGGGACTGACAAATTCATAATCCTCAAAGTAGAGATAAAAAAGGTTATAATCATACTTAAGGCGGTTATAATCCGTCGCACCCACGCTCAGGTCGTCGGTGTCATAAAAGTGCACCGTTCCGTCTTCGTCCGTCTCAATGCCTATCTCATCGTAGCCGCCGATCCAGCCGCCGTAATTATAGTTATGATCACCGACCGAAGCGTAGCGCTCCTCAACCCTGTAAAGCTCCTCTGTATCAAGATACATATAGGTCTTGTTCATATGAGATATGTAGCTATATTTCAGAGTATACTTGCCGCCCTTTTCAATAACTGTGTCAATAAGTCTGTTTTCGTAAGCCGTAAAGCATACAGGGAAAAGAAGCTGAATGAGAGCAACAACTAAAAGAAGCGCAATTATTTTCTTGTTCTTCATTGCTGTTCCTCCTCTCCCTCGGTAAGCGAAGCAAGCTTTTCTTTTTCTCTGAGACGCGAAATTTTAAGGTTGATAAAGAGAAGCACCGCACCGCATACAATAAGCAGAAGTCCCGTCACGATAAGTCCCATATCTAAAAGATAGAGCTTTGCAATCACAGTAACGCATGAAAGAATGAAGCCGAGGTTGAGATGAAGAAGCTTTCTTTCCTTTGCGCCGTAAACAATAAGCATAATAAGTGCCGCAAGGCAGACAAGAAAGCTTATACTGAATAAGCTCTTCTGAACAAGCTCATAAACCTCAAAGGTGCCGTTGAGATAATCCTCCTCATCAAGCAGATATTCGAGATAAACGCTGATGTTGTAAGCCGTAAGCGCGCAGGTAAGAAGCGCCGTATAAACACGCAGATACACATTCTGCGGTCTCGTCCTTTCAGAAAAAACAAGCACAAGCGGAACAAGCCCCAGACCGAGCATCAGCACATTCATCCAGCCGTCGGAAACATAGCCCGGTGAAAAGATTATTGCAAGGAAGCATAGTGCCGCCGCAGAAGCGGGTAAGCCCAGCGCACGGTAAGGCGAAACAAAATCCGTATGCTTATGTCCGACAATAAAACAAAGCGCAGCGGCGAGAATAACAACCGAAATCCACGCATCGTCTGCAGGTGTTCTGAAAACCGTAAAGCAGACAGAAGCCACAAGTCCGCCGAAGTTAATCCACGAGGCAAAGGTATGGCGGATAATGTTGCTTTCCTTTTTATAAAGTCTTCCCGAAGCCTTAAAAGCAGCCGTAATTATTACGGCCTGAACAAACACAACAAGCATAAAGCTGATAACCTGACCGAGGTCAGAGCTTTTACTCAGGTAATGGAATTCGCTGTCCTCAAGAAAGATGTTGAACCACAATGCACCGCACACCTGATAAACCGCAAGCGGTGAAAGTGTTTTGAACGCGAGCATAAGTACAAATGCACTAACCGTAAAAAACAGATACATCCAGCTATCGCTCACCCAGTTATAATGAGTGTTGACATTGCCTAAAACAACGGCTGTTGTAACAATCACGCCAAGAAGCCACAGTACCGATGCACCCTCGCACCATGGCAGGCTTTCCTTTTTCTTTATATATGTATAAATACCGACGCTCTGACCGATAATAGCAGGAATAAAGCAGGTGAAAATTTTCAGCGCATCGGGGAAGCTCTTCCAGAATTTGATGAAGATCATCACTGCTCCCGCACCGATAAGAAGACATCCGAGAATAGAGAGCACGGTAACAAGTGTGTTTCCGAAAAGAAGCCTCTCCTTTTCCTCGGCGGCGTTTCTTTTTTTGCCGTAGATAAGCTCCTCAACCTCAATGCCGAAGGCATCTGCAAGTGAAAGCAGAATTTCAAGATCAGGCTGAGTTCTGTCCGTTTCCCATGATGAGACAGTCTGCCTTGTAACGTGAATTCTGTTCGCAAGCTCCTCCTGAGTCATACCGCTGAGGCTTCGCTGCTTTTTGATGTTCTTTGAAATTTTGCTCATTAAGCTTCACCGTCCTTTCTGTTGGTGTGCTTTAATTTTACCATTATAATCATAGGAAATAAAGAATTTTCACTCAAAAAGGTGCGCAACAATGTGTTGCGCAGGTGTTATTTATCCAAAAGTGAAAAATAAACATCAAATTCACGGCTTATTCCGTCAAGAAAGACTCTGCACTCTTCATCCTTCGCAAGCAATCTGCCCACCTCTTTAACACGGCGGAGAAAACGGCGGTCAAGCCTTGTTTCGGTAAAATTACGGACAATGGGACAGATTTCACCGCCTCTTATATCGGGTATAACTTTTATTCTGCCCTCGGGAGTAATATAAGGAAAGAAGGGAAAAATCATACAGGAAAGAGGACGCTCCTCACGGTTACAGCTTCCGTCACAGACGCAAAGGCGTACACCGTCCTTCTCAATAACAGAAAGGCTTGTTTCCTCGAAGGGAAAAAGAAGCATACCCGTTTCACTGTCACCCTTACAGCACGCCGCACCGCACAAAAGCCCGCAGTCCTTTTTAAGTGGAGTTTTATCCTCCATTATTGCTTTCGCTTTTTTATAAAGTCTTTCATATTTGTTTTTCATCATCAATCATCCTTTATTTTTCTTGCAGACACAGCACGCCGTGTCCCTACCCGGCCCTCGGCCCTCTTTTAACAATATTGCACAATTATTATACAGTATTTTCTAAAGGAAAGATATAAATTCGGTTGAAAAAAAATCTTTTTTGTGTTATATTTACTTGTATAGTTTTTACGATGGTGTAAACCGTCTTTTCAGTGAGGGATAAAAAATGAGAATTGGTTTTGACAACGACAAGTATATCAGAACACAGTCTGAGCACATCAGAAAAAGGCTGTCACAGTTCGGAGGTAAGCTCTACCTTGAATTCGGCGGCAAGCTTTTTGACGATAACCACGCCGCGAGAGTGCTTCCCGGCTTTGAGCCCGACAGCAAGCTTAAGATGCTCCTTGAGCTTAAGGACGAGGCTGAAATTGTCATCGCCGTAAGTGCGAAGGCAATCGAGCAGAAAAAGCTCCGCCGTGACCTTAACATCTCCTACGACAAAGAGGTGCTCCGCCTTATTGATCTTTTCAGAAGCGTAGGACTTTTTGTCGGCAGTGTTGTTGTCACCCAATATGACGGACAGAGAGCCGCCGATATTTTCAAGGAAACGCTCAAAAATCTCGGCATCAAGGTTTTCACCCATTATCTCATCCCCGGCTATCCCTCAGATGTACCCCTTATCGTTTCCGAAAACGGATACGGCAAGGATGAATATGTAGAAACCCAGCGTAAAATTGTTGTTGTTACCGCTCCCGGTCCCGGCAGCGGAAAAATGGCAGTCTGCCTTTCTCAGCTTTACCACGAGCATTTAAGAGGAGTTGAGGCGGGCTACGCAAAATTCGAAACCTTCCCCATATGGAACCTCCCTCTTAACCATCCTGTCAATCTCGCATACGAGGCGGCAACGGCTGACCTTAACGATATGAATATGATTGACCCCTTCCATCTTGAAGCCTACGGTGAGGTAACAGTCAACTATAACCGTGACGTTGAAATTTTCCCCGTGCTTCAGGCTATCTTTACAAAAATCTACGGCTTTTCACATTATAAATCACCCACGGATATGGGCGTAAATATGGTCGGAAACTGCATCACCGACGACGCGATTGTATGCGACGCCGCCAAGCAGGAAATTCTCCGCAGATACTATAACTGCCTTTGTGATGCCCGTTCGGGTATGGGACAGAGCAAGGAAAAGGACAAGATGCTCCTTCTTATGAATAAGGCGGGCATCAGCATCGAGGACAGGCTCGTCGCACAGAGAGCAAACCGTATTGCAGAGGAAACGGGCAAGCCCGCCGCCGCAATCGAGCTTGACGACGGCACGGTTGTAATCGGCAAAACCAAGGAGCTTTTAGGTGCAGCCTCGGCGGCTGTTCTCAATGCACTCAAGCACCTTGCAGGTCTTGACGATAAGCTTCTGCTTCTGCCCGAGCATCTGATTGAGCCGGTGCAGGGACTTAAGGTAAATTACCTCGGCAGTAAAAACCCCCGTCTTCACGTTGACGAGGTGCTCGTTGCACTTTCCGTAAGTGCGGCAACAGACGAGGACGCAGCAAAGGCTCTTGCCTGTCTTCCGCAGCTTCGCGGCTGTCAGGCTCACATTTCCGTTATCCCCTCAAGTGTTGATTCAATTATGTTCAACAAGCTCGGCTTACAGCTTACCTGCGAGCCCGAATTTGAAAAATCAAAGCTTTTCCACGTAAAATAAAAAGGTAGGGTGGCGAGTATAATCCTAACCTTTTAAATAAAAATACAAAAAGTCAGGAGAAAATATTATGAGAGACTGGAGTAATTTATTAAAAAAAGTTCAGAAAATGAGCTACGAGGAAATTGTTGCAAAGGGCAAGGAAATTGTTGACGACGTGCTTGAAAGCGTTGCAAGGTATTCCGACAGCGACGCCGCACCCATTATGCTTGTAGGTCTTGCCGCTTACATTGCCTCAGTCGACGATGACCTTTCCGACGTTGAGCTTCAGCTTATGAACGACGTTGTCGGCATCCGTGAAAAGGACTTCCGCGGCTTTGTAAAAATTGTCAAGGGTGACAAGAAAATCGTCAGGGAGCTTCGCGAAATCGCACTTTGTATGACAAGTGATGAAATGGATCTTTTCGCCTTTATGCTTGCAATGATTTTTGCCGTTGACGGTGAAATTCACGATAACGAGGTAGAGTTTCTCAAGGAGCTTTGTGGCTGATAATAATTCAATACTCTTAAATCCGCAGGAAAATTTCTTGCGGATTTGTTTTTTGCCATAATAATATATTTTTCTGTTTTTTGCTATATTTTTATTGACAAACGATAAAACTTGTGCTATTTTAAAATTGCAAAGCACAAATAAAAGGAGGTTTTTCCTATGTACACATCAGATAAAAGCACAAAATTAACCCTCGGCGTAACATACCTTGCGGCGGTTATCCTTGTTATGCTTATGATTTTCGCCTCACCCATTGCAAAATACATTCTCGGTGAGGGAGCAAAAAACGCATTTCTTTCAGCCGTAGCGGCTTTTTACATATGCTGCCCTGCCGCTTGGATTGCCCTTTATAACATCCGCAAAATTCTCAAAAATGTTCTTGACGATACAGTTTTTTCATCCGATACGGTGAAGCTCCTGCGTCAGCTTTCGTGGTGCTGTGCCTTTGTTGCAACAGTCAGCTTTGTAACAACTTATTTTTGCCACATCTTTTTCACCTTTACCATCGGTGCGGCTTTTATGACACTTATTTTACGCGTGCTAAAAAATGTTATGGCACGCGCCGTGGAAATCAAGGAAGAAAACGAACTGACCATTTAAAGCTTCGGAGGAAAAAATATGCCCATTATTGTAAATTTAGATGTTATGCTTGCAAAAAGAAAAATGTCCTCGGGAGAGTTGGCGGAAAAGGTCGGCATCACTCAGGCTAACCTTTCTATACTCAAAACGGGCAAGGCTAAGGCGGTACGTTTCTCCACTCTTGAGGCAATCTGCAAGCACCTTGACTGTCAGCCGGGAGATATACTTGAATTCAAAGACGAGGAGGAATAATAATGAGTTCTTACAACAATCCTTATCCGTATCAACCATTACCCCCTGTATACAAACCTGAAGTGCCCGAAATCAAACGCAGGGATATTATCACCTGCCTTGCAATATTTGCTACGGTGTTCACTTTTTCGCTTTATGCTTCACCCGTATCAATCGATTTTCTCTTTGGCGCAACCTTTACAGGTTACGTAAAATTCCTTTGCCTTTTTATTGTTTTTGTCATTTCTCTGTTTTATGTAAAAAGACAACCGGGTGCATCGAAATCCGCAACGGTGTTTTTCGCACTGTGCAGCATCTGCTTTCTGTTCTCCTACATTTTGAACGGCGGAGACTTTTACACTATGCCTGCATTCCTTTACCTTGTTGGTGCAATGTGTGTCACAAAAACAGGAAGCCTCACACAAAAACGCAACGGCTACCGCTACCTTTTTGAGGAGCTTAAGGATATTTTCGGCTACCCCTTAAAATACTGCCTTTTACCCCTTAAAGCTGTTTTCGGAAAAATTCGCTTTAAAAAGAACAAAAAGCTTGGCGGTGCTTTACTCGGCTTTGTTTTTGCAATTCCCGTTGTTGCAGTTTTGTTCGGTCTGCTCTCCTCGGGCGACGCCGCCTTCAGCAATGTCACCTCAAAGCTTACGGATTTTGTAATCGAAGCCCTCGACAAGCTGTTCCTTGATAATTTTGACTTTTTACTCCTTATGGGTGAGTCGGTGTTTATGACCCTGATTTTCGGTCCTGCAGTTTTCTCGGCACTTTTCTGCTTCAGATACGGCATACAGAAAAAAGTCAAGGAAAACACACCTGAAAGCAAAAGCACCTCCACGGGCTTCATCCCCGAAAATGTTGCGTCAGGCTTTTTTGTAACTGTTTGTGTGCTTTACGTTTTCTATCTGTTTTCACAGCTCTCTTATTTCTTCGGTGCCTTCTCGGGCAAAATCCCTCTTGCGGTCAATATGAGTCTTTCCGAGTACGCACGAAGAGGCTTTTTTGAAATGAGCGCAATTGCCTTTATCAACCTCGGCTTAATTGCTCTCGGCATGATTTTTGTTAAACGCCGCGAAAACGAAAAAATCGCACCGCTTTTCAAGGGCGTTTTCACCTTCCTCTGCCTTTTCACGGAGCTTCTTATAATTACCGCCATGTCAAAAATGGCGCTTTATATCACCGAGCTGGGACTTACCCACAAGCGTATACTTGTTTGCATTATTGACGTTCTGCTTTTTGCAACGGTGCTCTGCGTGCTTATCAAGCTTTACAGGACTCGCTTCCCTTATATGAAAATCATCGTCAGCCTTTGCTGTGCGGTTATGAGCTTTTACGCTCTTGTCGGTGACGGTGCACTTATCGCAATCTTCAATACAAACGCTTATCTCAAGGGATATCACAAGGAGCTTGATGTTCAAACTGTATGCTATGAGGGAAATCCCTACTTTACCGCAAAGAGCCTTCACAAGGTTGCACAGGCTGTACCTGAAATGGACATTGCGGCTAAATATTGGATAGGCGAGTCTTTAATTATTTATTCCGATTACAGCCTTGACGGAAAGCTTGAAATGACTACATTAAAAAGCTTTTTTACATCCAACTCTCTCTCGGACTTCCTTTTCTGGGAGTATATGAGAAACAACCCCGAGTTTGCAAAGGCATGTCAGAAGGTTTACTGGGATTACGAATATGATTATGAGATGGATATCTATTACCCGGATGTGGATTATGATGACTACGAATATGAGGATGAACACGAGGCTGACAAATTAAGCGAGCACGATTATGAAAACTATACTTATTGACACTGACAGAAAGGAATGAGCACAATGAAAAAAACACTTAAATTTTTTATTGTTATTCTCATTATAGCTTCAATCCTGTCTTGCGGTGTATCAATCAGCAACCGAACACTTTCAAAACAGTTCAAGGATGAAAACTTTGACATTTTCATTCCTTCAG
>JAZOVO010000092.1:0-21609 GCA_045658745.1 Acutalibacteraceae bacterium
AAACAGTTTAAAACACAGTTCATAAGATGTTGAAAACCTTTTCCTCTTCACAGAATCAAGCTGCCGGTTGTATCAAAACTGTACGAATTAACGAAAATCTTTCAATTAAAATTGAACAAATTATTATCAAAGCTATAAAAAATGCTTCATTACTGTTGATTTTTGCTCCATTTTAGTATAAAATAACCATATACTATTAAAAAAACGCTCTTTTTCAGATATAAATTTGGAGGTTTGTATGAATTATTCACTTTCTAAGAAGCAAGCGAAGGAGCTTATCACCGGTAAGCTCTCGCATTATTTCGGTGTTTCCGCTGAGGAAGCAACCAACGAGCAGTATTACAAGGCTGTTTCAATGATTGTAAAGGACCTTATGCACGACGGCTTACGCGAATTCAGAGCCGACGCTGACAAGGCAGACTCAAAGAAGATTTACTATCTCAGCATGGAATTCCTTATGGGCCGTTCACTCAAGAACAACCTTTACAATCTTAACCTTACAAGCACCTTTGCCGCAGCACTCAAGGATATGGGCATAAAGCTTGATAAGCTTTACGACTGCGAGCCCGATGCAGGTCTCGGCAACGGCGGTCTCGGAAGACTTGCCGCCTGCTACCTTGACGGTCTTGCAACCCAGGGCTTCTACGGTATGGGCTACAGTATCCTTTACGAGGCAGGTATCTTCAAGCAGAAGCTTGTTGACGGCTGGCAGACAGAGCTTCCCGACTTCTGGCTTCCCGGCGGCGAGGTATGGCTCCGTCCCAAAGAGAAGGACACCGTAGAGGTACGCTTCGGCGGTGAGGTTATCGACAACTGGGATAACCACTACCACAGCGTTGAATACAGAAACACTCAGACAATCAGAGCCGTACCCTATGATATGTACGTAAGCGGTAAGGACGGCAGAGGCATCTCCGTGCTCCGTCTCTGGAAGAGCGTTGCTCCCGCTCTTGATATGCGCCTTTTTGACCAGGGTCAGTACATGAAGGCTATGGAGCAGCAGGCAATGGCTGAGGTTATCAGCAAAATCCTCTATCCCTCCGACAATCACTACGAGGGCAAGAGCCTGCGCTTAAAGCAGCAGTATTTCCTTGTTTCAGCTTCCGTTCAGGATATCGTTGCAAGACATCTCCGTCACGAAAGCTCTATGGAAAACTTTGCAGAAAAGAATGCAATCCACATCAACGATACTCATCCCACCCTTTCAATCCCCGAGCTTATGCGTATTCTTCTTGACGAATGCGGCTACGGCTGGGACGATGCATGGGCAATTGTTACAAAGGCCGCTGCCTACACTAACCACACCGTTATGAAGGAAGCTCTCGAATGCTGGCCCGAGGACCTCTTCAGAAGCCTCCTTCCCAGAATTCATCAGATTGTAAAGGAAATCGACAACCGCTACCGCGCACACATCTGGGAGCAGACCCACGATGCAGGCAAGGTCGAGGCAATGGCTGTTATTTCCGGCGGCGTTGTAAGAATGGCTAACCTCTGTGTTGCAACCTGCCACAGCGTCAACGGCGTTTCGGGTCTCCACTCACAGATTCTCAAGGACACCGTCTTCAACGATTACTATAAGCTCACTCCCGACAAGTTCAAGAATGTTACAAACGGTATTGCTCACAGACGCTGGCTCTGTCAGGCTAATCCCGAGCTCACCGCTTACATCACAGAGCTTATCGGCGACGGCTTCATCTATAACGGCGACGAGCTTGCAAAGCTCCGCAAGTTTGCAAAGGATAAGAAGGTACTCAAGAAAATCGGCGAAATCAAGTATAACAACAAGAAGGCTTTTGCTGATCACGTTAAAAAGACTATGGGTATCGAGCTTGATCCCGATTCAATCTTCGACGTTCAGGTTAAGCGACTTCACGAGTACAAGCGTCAGCACCTCAACGCTCTTCAGATTATTGCAAGATACCTTGAAATCAAGGATAATCCCGACGGCGACTACGTTCCTCACACCTATATTTTCGGTGCAAAGGCAGCTTCAGGCTACTTCCTTGCAAAGAAAATCATTCAGATGATCTGCTCTCTTGCCGACGTTATCAATAACGACCCCGATATGAGAGGCAGACTCAAGGTTGTTTACCTCGAGGACTACAACGTTACAATGGCTGAAAAGCTTATGCCCGCCGCTGACATCAGCGAGCAGATTTCTCTCGCAGGTACAGAAGCAAGCGGTACAGGTAATATGAAGCTTATGATCAACGGCGCTCTCACCCTCGGCACACTCGACGGTGCAAACGTTGAAATCAACGAGGCTGTTACCGATGAAAATATGTTCCTGTTCGGTATGACAACTCCCGAGGTCAACGAGCTTAAGAGAAACGGCTATCAGCCTATGAACTACTTCAACAACAATGCAGAGCTCAGAAGAGTTATCGAGTTCATTCAGGCAGGCATCGGCGGAAAGCAGTTCCCCGAAATCGGCAACACAATCATTCACCACGACCCCTATATGGTGCTTGCAGACTTTGCCGATTACAGAGCTACTCAGAAGAAGATTGACGAAATCTGGCGCGACAGAGAGAAGTGGAACAGAATGTCACTTCTCAACACAGCAGGTGCAGGCCGCTTTGCAACAGACAGAGCAATCCTCGACTACGCAAGAGATATCTGGCACACAGAGCCGGTAAGATAACAACAAAAAAATCCATCGCTCCCGGGCGGTGGATTTTTTATGCTGCAGGACCTGAAGGTCATATGATGCTTGCTTCAGAAACGATGTGCCTTCGATGTGATGTGTCCGCCTTTCGGCAAACATTTATTATATTGCCGCCCGTCGCGTGCCGTTACTTTCCTGAAAGCAAGCAGCCAAAGAACTTTTCTTGTTTTCTGCTTGTTTGTATCCTTGATTTCTTCACATTTTCTATGTATCATATATAGTGATTAAAAAGCAAAGGACTGATAACTATATATAAAGCAGTAATCTTCGACCTCGACGGCACGTTGCTCGATACTCTCGGAGACCTTCACGCCGCCGTGAACCACGCCCTTTGTGCCTTCTCCTTTCCCGAAAGAAGCATCGACGAGGTAAGGCGCTTTATCGGTAACGGCGTTGTAAAGCTTATGCAAAGAGCAACTCCCGAGGACACCGACGAGAAAACAAACAAGGAGTGTCTCGACACCTTCCGTGAATACTATCTCGCTCATATGCAGGATATGACCGCACCCTATGAGGGCGTTATACCTCTTATTGAAAAGCTCCGTGAAAGGGGTATAAAAACCGCCGTTGTTTCAAACAAGCTCCATCAGGCGGTGTATGAGCTTTGTCAGGATTATTTTCCCGGGCTTATTGATGAGGCTATCGGTGTAAGCGTTGAAGCAGAACGCAAGCCCTCTCCTGTGAATGTGTACAAGGCTATGGAAAAATTGAGTGTAACGGCAGAAGAGTGTATTTATATCGGTGACAGCGAGGTGGATGTGCAGACTGCCCGTAACGCGGACGTAAAGTGCATCGGTGTTACCTGGGGCTTCCGTGATGAGGAGCAGCTTCGCGATGCAGGCTGCGAAATAATATTAAATAACTGCACTGATATTTTTACTTTTATTGTTAATTGACAAGAAAATGAATCTATAATATAATTATAAAGATATAAAAAAACAAAGGAGAAAATTTTTATGAGAACTATTCTTAACCTCAATAAGGAATGGCTTTTCAAAAAGCCCTCCGAGGATGCCGTTGCTGTTGACCTTCCCCATTCATGGAATGCCGTTGACGGTCAGGACGGCGGTGCTGACTATTTCAGAGGTACCTGCCGCTACACAAAAACTCTTAAAAAGGCTGAGCTTCCCGAGGCTGATTGTTACTACCTTGAAATCCGCGGCGCAAACTCATCAGCAGATGTATTTGTCGGCGGTGAAAAGCTTGCCCACCACGACGGCGGCTACAGCACCTGGAGAGTTGACCTTACAAAGCACATCAAGGACGAAACTCTCATTGAAATTGATGTTGACAACTCACCCAATGACAGAGTATATCCCCAGATGGCTGACTTCACGTTCTACGGCGGTATTTACAGAGATGTAAATCTTATCTGTGTACCCGAAAGCCACTTTGACCTTGACTACTTCGGCACACCCGGACTTAAGGTTACTCCCGAAATCAAGGGCAAGGATGCTGAAATTGAAATTGATGTTTACACAACAAACAAAAAGGACGGTCAGCTTTTCCGCTACACAATCCTTGACGCAGATGGTAATGTTATTGCAACAAAAACAACCGACGATGACGATGAAGACTTCGACATCAAGGGTGTTCATCTCTGGCACGGAAGAAAGGATCCCTACCTTTACACAGCAAAGGTTGAGCTTCTTGACGGCGACACCGTTCTTGACGAGGTAAGCACACGCTTCGGCTGCCGTACCTTTAAAATTGATCCGAAGGAAGGCTTCTTCCTCAACGGTGAAAAGTATCCCCTTCACGGTGTTTCACGTCATCAGGACCGTTGGGGCATCGGTAACGCTCTTCTTCCCGAGCATCACGAGGAGGACATGGAGCTTATCTGCGAGGTAGGCGCTAACACTATCCGTCTTGCACACTATCAGCACGACCAGTACTTCTATGACCTTTGCGACGAAAAGGGTATGGTAATCTGGGCTGAGATTCCCTATATTTCACAGCATATGGCAACAGGCCGTGAAAATACAATTTCACAGATGAAGGAGCTCATCACACAGAACTATAACCACGCTTCAATTGTTGTATGGGGACTTTCAAACGAAATCACAATGCACGGTGCAGCTGACCCCGATCTTATTGAAAACCATAAGATTCTCAACGATCTTTGCCACAAGATGGACAAGACAAGACTTACCACAATTGCCTGCCTTACAATGTGCGACCCCAACAGCGAATACGTTAAAATTCCCGATGTAATTTCCTACAACCACTATTGCGGCTGGTACGGCGGAGAAACATCAATGAACGGTCCCTGGTTCGATAAATTCCACAAGAACCACCCCGATATCCCCATCGGCTGCAGCGAGTACGGCTGTGAAGCACTCAACTGGCACTCCTCAAAGCCTGCACAGGGTGACTACACAGAGGAATATCAGGCATACTATCACGAGGAGCTTATCAAGCAGCTCTTCACAAGAGAGTTCATCTGGTCAACTCATGTATGGAATATGTTTGACTTCGGTGCCGATGCACGTCAGGAGGGCGGCGAAAACGGACAGAACCACAAGGGTCTTGTTACAATGGACAGAAAGTACAAGAAGGACTCCTTCTATGCTTACAAAGCATGGCTTTCAGACGAGCCCTTTGTACACCTTTGCGGCAAGAGATACATTGACCGCGTTGAAGCAGTAACCAAGGTTACCGTTTACTCAAACCTTCCCGAGGTTGAGCTTTTTGCAAACGGCAAGAGCCTCGGCAAAAAGACTGCTGCAGACCACTTCTTCTACTTTGACGTTCCCAACGAGGGCGAAACAAGCCTTGTTGCCGTAGCAGGTGATCTCAAGGATGAGGGCACAATCCGCAAGGTTGACAAGATCAACGAGGAATATGTTTTCAAGGAGAAAGGTGCAATCCTCAACTGGTTTGATATCACCGAGCCCGAAGGCTATCTTAATATCAACAATAAGTTCTCCACAATCTGCAAAACCTTTAAGGGTAAGCTTGCAACCGTTTCCTTCTGCCTGCTTCTGCTCAAGAAGTTCAAGGGTACCAAAAAGGGTGACGGCGAAAAGAAGGAGGGCGGCGGAATGCCCGGCGGCATGAAGCCCTCAAAGGAGCTTCTGCAGATGGCAGGTGCCTTCACACCCTTGCGTATTGCTAACCTTATCGGTGCGATGGAGGTTAAGTTTACCAAGGAAGAGCTTCTTGCATTTAATGCAAAGCTTAATAAGATTAAGGCTCCGAAGGAATAAGGCGAACAAGAAAAGTTTTGGTCAAGCTTTTTCAAAAGCTTTCTGGACATAGTCGCCGAAGCGCGTCCTGCGGACGATACAGCGAGGCAAGGATGGCGCAGCGGCCAAAATTTCTGCACCACTCCAAGGTGCAAAGAAATTTTGGGAACCGCAAGAGGGACAAGGGGGTGAAAACCCTTACGTATTAAAACGATATAGAAAAAGCAGGTGTTTTTTAAATTAACACCTGCTTTGTTTTATTTCATCGCTCGCCGCGTGGCGTTACTTTTTTTTGTAAAAAAAGTAACCAAAAAAACTTTTCTTGTTTTTTACTTCTTTTCCTTATACTTCTCCGCCTGCAGATTGAACATATAAGCATAAGTGCCGTTCATTTCCATAAGCTCCTCATGGCTTCCGCTTTCAATAATCCTGCCCTTTTCCATAACATAAATTCTGTCAGCGTGAACAGTCGTAGAAAGTCTGTGCGAAATGAAAATAACCGTTTTGTTGTCCGATGCCTCTGTCATTGCCTTGTTGAGATTATACTCCGCAACGGGGTCAAGGTTTGCCGAGGGCTCGTCAAGAATAACATAAGGACAGTTTTTGTAAAAAGCACGGGCAATTGCAACCTTCTGACTTTCACCGCCGGAAAGCATAACGCCCTCATCGTCAAATTCTCTGAGAAGCTCTGTTTCCGTTCCGTTTTTAAGGCTTTTACCAAAGCCGCTGTGGCCGAGTGCTTCCTCAACTCTTGCCTTGTCATAGTCCTTATCAAGGGCAACGTTTTCACCCACATTGCAGGAGAAAAGCTGGAAGTCCTGAAAAACCGCAGCAAAGCGGTCACGGTGAGAATCTACCGTAGCTGTTCTTATATCCTCTCCGTCGATGGTGATTCTGCCCTCAGACGGATCGTAAAGGCGCAAAAGCAGATTTGTGAGAGTGGTTTTGCCCGCTCCGTTATAGCCCACAAGGGCTATTTTTTCATAGGGCTTTATCGTGAGGTTGATATCCTTTAATGTAGGCTCGCTGTTGCCCTCATAGGTAAAGGAAAGGTTTTCTATTCTTATTTCCTTCGGCGCGCCCTTTTCTGCGGTCTTCTCGCCGTCGCTGATTTTAAAATCAGCCTTTAAAAATTCGCGGTACTTTTCAATCATCTTTCCTCTTTCGGAGAATACGGCAACCGCCCAAACCGTAAGGAAGTTGATTGACGATGCGATTGAAAATGCGCCGTTGAAGGCAGCGACAAACTCACCTGCAGAAAGGCTGTTTTTCACAAGCACACAGTAGCCGAGGTACAACGGAAGCACGAACATAAAGCCGAAAATCTGTATACCGCTTTCCTGAAGCATATAAAGTCCGTCTATCTTCTTGAAATATCGGCGCTGATTTTTTACAACGTCCTCTGCCGCATCATTGTATCGTTCGATAAGAAGGGGAGAGATATCATTCATTCTTACTTCCTTGCAGTAATCCTGCAGGTAGAAAATACGCTGAAAATAATCGCTTCTGCGGTGATATCTTGTGTTGTCTATTCTTCTTTCCATCTGAAGACTGCCGATTTTCTTGCTGATAGGGGAGAACACTCCGATGAAAAACAGGATAATCACAAGGCAGACCGGGTCAATCGAAAGAAGCACCGAGCCGATTGAGAAGAGCAGAATAATATTACCCACATAGTTTCTCACAAGACCGAGAAGATTCTGGATATTATCCGAGGAGGACTCAATGGTAAGAATAAAGTTGTTATAGAAATCGGGATTATCGTAGCTTTCCTCGTCAAGCTGACGTGCCTTTGCATAAAGCTTTTTATTAAGCCCGTAGTAAACCCTTTCCCTTTCCATATTCCAGAAAAACTCTCTGAAAATCCATGTGAAGGCATTGCTGAGTATGACTACTGCGGCAATAATTCCTACTGCAACAAAAATACGTTCAAGGTTTTCACCCGACTCAACGGTGTCGATGATATACTTTAAGCCGATAATGCTGATAAGCCTCGGCGGGACGTGCATAAGTATACCCCACACGAATTCACCGATAACAAGACCCGGAGAGATTTCAAAAAGCAACCTAACGAAAAAGAGGATATTTGAAAGCATTGAATGCTCGTTTATAAGCTTTTTCTTTTTCATTCTTCTCCCTCCTCTTCCTTGTTGTAGCTTGAAGCCTGAAGGGTAAACATCTCTTTATAAACGCCATCCCTCTTCATAAGCTCATCGTGGCTTCCCGTTTCGGAAATTCTGCCGCCGTCAAGGACAATAATCCTGTCGGAAAGCACGGCGCTTGAAAGGCGGTGCGATATGTAAAGCACGGTTTTTCCCCTTGTCACATTGATGAGGCTTTCGTACATCTTGTATTCCGCAATGGGGTCAAGGGCAGATGAGGGCTCGTCAAGCACGGCAAATGAGAAGTCCTTTGCAAAAAGGCGGGCAACGGAAAGCTTCTGGTTTTCACCGCCGGAAAGTCCGATTCCGTCCTTTTCAAACTCACGGGTAAGCACCGTGTCTCCCTTATCGGACAGAGAGCTGATTTTATCCCACACACCGCTGTGCTTAAGTGCGATTTCAGCCTTTTTCTTTTCCTCCTCGTCGCATTCGTGACACATAAGGTTTTCGTTAACGGTAAGGGCAAAGTTCCTGTAATCCTGAAAAACCGCTCCGAAAATGCCTCTGAGTGAGGCAAGGTCATATTCCTTTATGTTTTTACCGTTGAGGAGAATTTCGCCCTCGGTGACATCGTAAAAGCGCAGAAGAAGCTTTACAAGAGTTGATTTACCCGCACCGTTGACACCTACAAGTGCGACGGTTTCACCGCCGCTGATTTTAAAGCTGACATCTTCAAGGGTAGGCTTTTTAGCGGAAGGATACTGAAAGCTGACATTCCTGAATTCAAGGCTTTCAAAGCCCTCACATTTTTCCGTACCGTTTTCGACCTTGCTTTCAAAATCAAGAAATTCGCGCATATTCTGAAAATAATAAGCAAAACGGCTCATTGTTTCAAAGTTCTGTGCAATACGCATTGTTGCCTCCTTAACGGAGTTGATTGAAGCAAGTACAACGGAAAAAGCAGAAACCGTAAGCGTTTTTGTGAAAACAAACTGATAAGCCGCAAGGGCGTAGGTGCCGATAACGGGAATGAACTCACCGAAAAGGGTACTCACGGCGCTGTAAAGGAAAAGCTTCCAGCCGTAAGAGCGCAGAATTTCCACGTTGGAGTCAATTGCATTTTTAAAGCGCACCATAAGGACGGAAAATATATTCGAAGTGCGCATATCCTTGGAAAAATCCTTAAGAAAAACCGTTCTCTGAATATATGCCTTTATGCGGTTGTTTGTCGTCATTTCCTTGTCGCGCTTATAAACAACCCTGCTCTTATAAACCTCAACCACAAACACAAGGGCAGAGGGAAGCAGCAGCACAAGATACCTCGGGTCAATCGAGGTAACGGTGCCGATAACTAGGGCGAGAGATATAATTGAAGCGATTATGCCCGCAACCGCAGCACAGGCGGCGTCAAAAAGACTCCATGCAAGCACATCCGTTGCGCGCTGATACTTATCGTAAAAGGCGGGATCCTCGTAGCAGGCGATATCAAGGGAAACGGCTTTTGCGAAAATCTTATTGTTGATTTTTTTCAGAACATTTTTAACCGCAACCATCCTTAAATAATGGGAATACCAGTTGACGCCCTTAAGGACTACCGATAACACAAGAAAAAGTATGAGCGTTCTGATATATTCCTCAAAGGAGCCCTTTGCGTCAATAATGCCCAGAAGCATTCTTAGAAAAAGAATATTCTGCACATAAAGAGCAAAAACCTGGTCGGCAATCATATTTACAAGGTAGCCGGTTAAAAGCCTTTTATCCGCTTCCCAGCCGAGCTTAAGACCGAAAACAACATTTTTGAAAAGAGGCACACGCCTGTGGTCCTTCTGATACACTCTTGCCATTTTTCACCCTCCCTTTAAAATTCTAAAAAAGAGTATACTATATATGAGGACGGAATTTCAAGCCTTGTAATTATTTTTAATGTATGGTATAATAGGTACTGTGAAAAGAGGACTGAGCAACAGCAAGCTATGGTAACATAAACAACAACGGACGGCAGTTTGCCGTCCGTTTCTTACTGCTCAATATTTACTGCTCCTCGGGCACATAGCCGTTGAACTCTGCAAGACTGTTATACGCCTCAAGCCTCAGCATCAGCTCGTGGGAAAGCTTCATTGCAGCAAGCTTGTTTTCGGAAAAATCAAGAGCAGAAATATTCGTTTCAAAAAATCCGATTACGCTGCCGAAGTTGTCCTGCGCCTGCTGTGAATCCTCACAGTCAAAAAGAGTTGACGCAAAAAGGGAGAAGATTTCTCTTAAGCTCTCGTTGTATTTTACGGTATCGTTGCAAAGGTAAACAAAATACTTGAGAAGCATATCGGGGGTCATAACCTGCTTACCCTCGTCAATAATATAGCTTAAGCCCGCAAGGGTGTAGGAAATGCTTTCCTCAACGTCTATTTCAAGGTCACCCATATATCTTATAAGATTAGTAAACGCCTTTTCGTCGCCGACAAGATAGCGTTCAATTTCTATACCCGTGTACTGACTTGCCGCAAGAACGAGCTGACTTACACCGCCGTTTTTGTAATGGTAGTCCATGCTTCCTTCAACCTCGTTGACCTTGCAGACCGATTCCTTGTCAAGGAAAAAGATTTTGGTTTTTTCCGTTTCGCTGTCAAGGGAAATCACAAAAAGCAGATGAAGGTTTTTCTGCTCATCGTCAAGACCGAAGAGTATACTTGCCTGAAGCTCCTTTTTTGAGGGCACCGTGGTTTCGACTATCTGTACGGTAGTGCTTTCCTCCTCGAATGCGTCCGTGGTCACCTCGTCGGGTCTGTCGGCAACCTCAAGAACAATCATTGCAATCGAAAGGGTGGAAAGCAGGGCTATAACCGAAACAAAGGCCTTGATGATAAAGGGCTTCCCCGGCTCTGATATATTATTTATTCTTTCTGCGGCATCTCTGAAAAATCTTTTTATATCCTCAAAGAGCTCACTTTCAAAAAACTCTTTCATAACATCCTCCGAAAAACGTTTTTCGTTTCTGATTTATACAAAAATAAAAAATCAGCCCTTGCTGATTACTGTTGTCTGATGATGCTATATTCTAACATATTTATGTTTTCAAGTCAATCGGGAAAAATAAACAAAAATATACCGGCGGTTGTTATCTGACCGCCGGTACACTAACCGTCAACTTATTTAATATCAAAGGTATATGTATAACCCTCAAGGTTTTCACCGCGTGCAAAGTCTCTTGCTGTGAAGATTACGCTGTCGTCATAAACCTCAACATATACGCCGAGACCGTTCTGAAGATATTTGCCGTAATCGTTTTCCTTACCGTAAGCAGGAAGGTTGATTGAGTAAACGCCCTTTTCAGCATCAAATACCTCAAGTGACTTCTCATAAACGCCGTCGTGAAGATGACCGTTAAGGTAGAACACGTTTTCGTGCTTCATAAGAACTGCCTTTACTGCCTCTGAGTCGGGACCAAGGTCACCGTTCTTCCATACCTCGGGAAGACCGTGGGTGTTTGCAAGAGGCTGATGACAAACCACAAATGCGGGCTTGCCGTCTGCTCTCTCTAGCTCGCTGTCTATAAAGTCAAGCTGCTCTTTTGAAATACCTGCCTTTTCAAACTTCCATGTATCGGAGCCCATTACAATAAATGTGTATCCGTTTACATCGTATGAGTAGTAGGGCTTATCAATTTCAATACCGAGGTATTCACCTGTCTTATCCATAAGAAGCTTTGTCTGATACTCATAAGCAAGACGGATATCGTGGTTACCTGTTGCAAGCATAACGGGCTTTTTACCGATTTCGCTGTTTGCAAGCGCTTCCCATGTTACCTCATAGGAGGGAGCATCACCCATTTCTGAAATATCACCTGCGATAAGGAATGCATCAAAGGGAGTTTCAGCATTGTCAATATCTGCAAGACCGTTTGCAAAAAGGTGAGGCTGGAAAGCAGTATCTCTCATATGAGTGTCAGCAAAAGCTACGAATGCCATATTGCAGTTATCCGCATCAACAAACTCAATAGGATTTTCTGTTGAAAGCTGAATTGCTCCGCCGAAAAGGCTTGTGAATGTGAAAATAATAGTCAGAATGTTGCTGATTACAGCAATCATTGAACCAAGAAGAGATGAAAGCATAACTAATTCTCCTTTTACATTTTTGTAGTGTAATAATAAAACAAAGAAAAGAAAAAGTCAACATTCTTGAGGAATATTTGCGGAAAATTTGCAGATACTGTTAAAAAAATATAAAAAGGTGATAATTTTATGGAAGATACCGTTAACCTGCTCAAGGAATGTGACGCGGGCACAAAAACCGCCGTAAACTCAATCAAGGAGGTGCTTGATAACGTATCAAGCGAAAACCTTTTACAGCTTCTGACCGACTCGCTTTCCGAGCATGAGGATATCGGCAACGAGATTGCTGAAAGCTTACGCGAAATGGGCGGTCACGGCAAGGACCCCAATCCTATGGCAAGAGTTATGTCCTGGATGAAAATCAACTTCAAGATGCTTGAAAAGGGTGACGATAAAACAATTGCCGCCCTTATGCTTGACGGCTGTAACATGGGCGTAAAGCAGCTGAGCTCCTATCTCAATCAGTACGAAAACGCTGATGACAACTCAAAGAGGCTTGCAAAAAGGCTCATAAACCGCGAGGAAAGGCTCGCAAAAGAGCTTAAAAATTATCTTTAAGAAAAGCGGAAAAAACTATTGATTTTAAATTGCTTTTGAGGTATAATCGTTTGTACCTCGCTGATATAGCTCAGTTGGTAGAGCAACGCATTCGTAATGCGTAGGTCGTCGGTTCGAGTCCGACTATCAGCTCCAAAAAACACCCGTTCCCCGGAACGGGTGTTTTTTTATCCAATCCGAAGGATTGGCATATCATCAACCCTACAGGGCTATATATCATCGCCGCAGGTGTGTATTCTAACCCTTGATTATATCCAACTGCCCGCCCTGATTTTTATGAAATCCTACAATTGAAAAAAAGGACAGCGTGTGGTACAATTACATCACAACTTGTTAAAAATCAAACATATTTATAAAAATTCAAGGAGAAACACTATGAACAAATGCTGGTATGACTATAAAACCGTAATTATCACGGGTGCTTCAAGCGGAATGGGTAAGGGACTTGCAGAAAGGCTTATCCGTGACCACGGCTGCACCGTTATCGGTGTTGCCCGTACAGAATCAAAGCTTCAGGCCTTCAAGGAGGAGCTCGGCAATTTAAGCCATAAGTTTACATATTATCCCTTTGACGTTTCAATAAAGGAAAACTGGGACAGCTTTGCCCTTAAGCTCAAGGAAGACAACATTCAGCCCGACATTCTTATAAACAATGCGGGCATTCTTCCCAAATTCAACCGCTTTTCAAAAATCACCCTCGATGACGTAAATCACACAATGCAGATTAACTTTTTCTCCTCGCTTTACGCCATTGATGCTCTTCTTCCGACTCTTCTGCAGTCACAGACACCGGGCATTGTTAACATTGCCTCCTCTGCCGCTCTCTGCTCACTTGCAGGCACATCAATTTATTCTGCAAGCAAGGGCGCGCTCAAGAGCTTCACCGACGCGCTCAGAGAAGAGCACAGAAAGGACTGCTATGTCGGTCTTGTCTGCCCCGGCTTTACAAAAACCGACATTTTCCGCAATCAGGAGCAGGCCTCTGACGGTGCAATGAAGGCACTCAATATGGTAAGCACCGACTGCGATAAAATGGTAAGCCTTATTGAAAAGGGCATATGGAAAAAAAGGGCTGATATGGTCTTCGGTCTTGACGCTCACGCAATGAGCATCGGCAACAAGCTTCTCGGCACAGCCTGCTCACGTGCGGCAAGCAAGGTGCTCGAAATATCCAAGCTGAGTATTTTCCGTGATGTTTTCGAAAAATAAAAATCAAAGTCAGGAATTCGTAATGAACTCCTGACCTTTTTTTACAGCATTATATTGGAGATAAGCATTGAAATAAGCTGCTCGGCAAAATATGCAGCTATTGCAATAAGGATTGATGCACCGCCGTTTTTGACGATGTACGCCATTGCAAGCTTTTTGCTCGGGAGTATTTCCGCCTTTTTTGAATGCTCAATAACATACTTTTTATAAAGAGGATTTGCAATAAAGCCTGCAACAAAATGCAGAACAATATTGATTGCGGCAAAAATAAAGGTCGGAGCCATTATTCTGTACATATCGTCCATAAGAGCGGTAAGCTCGGCAATCTGAGCATCGTTAAGAATTTCAGATGAGGAGGACGAAACAATTCCTGTAACCTTTTCAAAAAACTCCATTGCTTCCATTGCTGATGGTACGGCAAGAATTGAAAAAGCAAGAAATGCGGTCATAAAAATTATACCGACCTTATAAAGCTTACGGTAAAAGAACCAATAGGGTGAAAGGAAAAAGGCGGCAAAGTTAAAGGAAAGCTTTTTACCGTTCTGCATTTTCTTGAACTTTGAAATGTAGCCCATCGCATTTGTGCCGATAAAATTACCTACGGTGTTTGTCATTACACCGTCAATTTCATCGGTTACGGGGAATGGGCCGCCGAGATTTATTCTGCCGTCACCCTCTGCCGCTTGCTGACCCTCGCCCTCAAGCACACCTGTGAGAAGCTCCTCAACCTGTGCTGCAGTCGGCTTTTCCTCAGGCTGAAGGCCTTCGTCAAAGCCCTCACCCTCACCGAGGGTAAAGGGTGCGCTGTAGTCGGGGATATCCCTGTTTGTGTTGTGAGAGTGATTTTCCTGCTCGTGCATTGCATCAACAACGTTCATACCGAAAAGGGTGAACTTCATTCCGCAGTTTTTGCACACAGGTGTTCCCTTGGGGTTTTCATAGCCGCAGTTGGGGCAGGCTACTGTCTCTCTTTTTGTTTCAGGCAGGGGAGCCTCCTTGTGTACAATTCCTTGCCATACGTAATCCTCACCGTGAAGGTGAGCGCAGACGCACTTATTCTCTTTGTCATAGCATTCTCTGTGCTGGGGCGTTCCGCATTCGGGGCAGACAACAACGTCATCCTCATCAGTAAAGGGCTGACCGCAGCCGTTGCAGATGTTTCCGTTATATTTCATAGGCATCTCCTTTAAAACAGTTTTTACAATATTATCAGAATAATACTACTTTTATCCTTTAATTGCAACAGTTTGAAAATTTTTCCCTCAAAGGTGTTGCCCTTTACAAATAAATGTGTATAATGTAAAAGGATAATTTTATATTATGATTATTTTAATTGTTAATGTTAAAAAATACTTAAGTTTACGAAAGGATAAAACAAGATGGTTCAGTTTGAAGAATTAAGATTAAGACTTCTTGAAAGTGAAAAGCCTCTTAAGGAGCTTGCTTCCGCACTCGGACTTGAGGAAATGGCTAAGGAAGTTGCAACCCTTGAGGAGCAGACAGCCGCAGAGGATTTCTGGGGTGACCTTGCAAATTCACAGAAGGTGCTTCAGCGTATTGCTGCACTCAAAAATAAAATCAAGGCTTACGAGGACCTTAACACAGCCTTTGACGATGCTCTTGTTATGATCGAGCTCTCCGACGAGGAAGGCGACCTTGACCTTTTAGAGGAATGTGAAAACAGCGTAAAGGCAGTTGAAGAGGAGCTCGACAAGCAGACTCTTGCAACTCTCCTTTCAGGCGAATATGACAATAACAATGCAATCCTTAACTTCCACGCAGGTGCAGGCGGAACAGAGGCACAAGACTGGTGTCAGATGCTTTTCAGAATGTACGGTCAGTGGGCAACGAAGCACGGCTTCAAGTTCACAACCGTTGACTTCCTTGACGGTGACGAAGCAGGACTTAAATCTGCAACCGTTGTTATTGAGGGTGAAAACGCTTACGGCTATCTCAAGGGCGAAATGGGTGTTCACCGTCTTGTCCGTGTTTCTCCCTTCGACTCATCGGGACGCCGTCACACCTCCTTTGCTTCACTTGAGGTAATGCCCGAAATCGACGACACCGTTGAGGTTGAAATCCGCGAAGAGGACATCAAGATGGAGGTTTACCGTGCTTCAGGTGCAGGCGGACAGAAGGTTAATAAAACATCATCCGCAGTTCGTCTTATCCACGAGCCTACAGGCATTGTTGTTTCCTGCCAGGTTGAAAGAAGCCAGCATCAGAACAGAGAAGTCTGCATGAAAATGCTCAAGTCCAAGCTTATCGAAATCAAGGAAAGAGAGCATCTTGACAAAATCGAAGACATCAAGGGTGAGCAGAAGGAAATCGGCTGGGGCAGCCAGATCCGTTCCTATGTATTTATGCCCTACACCCTTGCAAAAGACCACAGAACAGGCTTTGAAATGGGTAACATCAATGCGGTTATGGACGGTGACATTGACGGCTTTATCAATGCTTATCTTAAGAAGCAGTCACTTGATGCACTTAGTGGGGAATAAGCAAAACTAAAGTTCTTTTGGTTACTTTTCTTTCAAGAAAAGTAACGCCCGACCGGCGAGGTCATCAAACAATTTTTCAAAAACAAGGGTCACGGATTTCGTTTTCCGTGACCCTTGCTTTGTTGTTCATTTTAATGAGCAAGGGGCTTTGCCCCCTTGTCCCTCTTGCGGTTCCCAAAATTTCTTTGCACCTTGGAGTGGTGCAGAAATTTTGACCGCTGCGCCATCCTCGCCTCGCTGTATCGTCCGCAGGACGCGCTTCGGCGACAATGCCCCACAAGCTTTTGTAAAAGCTTGACCAAAACTTTTCTTTTTTATTTTATCTTATCCCTGATAAGCCTCTTATACCTTACAAACTCCTCATCCGTCACCTCATCAATACTCCTCGGCTTGGGCAACTGAATTTTAATTTCATCAGTTATCCTGCCGGGAACACCCGAAAGAATATACACCCTGTCAGAAAGGAGAATTGCCTCATCAATATCGTGAGTTACAAAAATCGTCGAAAGACCGATTTCACGCATAATATCAAGATACCAGGAATGCATTGCACTTTTTGTGATTGTATCAAGTGCGCTGAATGGCTCATCAAGAAGCACAACATCGTTGCCCGTAAGATAAGTTCGCATAAGCGCCGCACGCTGTCGCATACCGCCCGAAAGCTCCGAGGGATATTTTTCCTCACAGCCCTGCAAACCGAACAGCTCAAAATACTGCCTTGCTTTTTCACGGGCAGTTTTTTTCTTTTCGCCCTTCATAACAAGCGGCAAAGCCACATTGTCAAGGATTGTGTAATGAGCAAGGAGTAAATCCTTCTGCAGCATATAGCTGACCTTCCCCGTTTTGCCCGTAATATCCTCACCGTCAAGGTAAATCCTGCCTTCATCGACATTGTAAAGTCCTGCAACGGCATTGAAAAATGTGGTTTTTCCGCTTCCGCTTGCACCAAGCAAAGACACAATTTCGCCTTTTTCAAGGGTAAGATTCACTTTTTCAATAACGGGCTCGTTTTCATAGGTAACCGTTACGTTTTCCGCACGGAGCTTTATCATTTAATTATCACCCTTTTATAAAGTCATTGGTAAAGCCGAAGTTTTCGGGAATTTTCTTTGCAATGAGTCCCTCGTCGTAGACCCAGTTATAATATCTGTTCCATCTTTCGGCATCAAAAACGCCCCATTGCTCGGCATCGTCAATGTATTTTTCACTTATCCATTGCTGACTTGCGGCAACGAAATCAAGTGAGCCGTCAAGAGAGCCCGTTGTGTCACCCTCAACAAGAATCTGTGCGGCGTGAACGGGATTTTCCACAGCGTATTCATAGCCTTTTTTTGTGGCATTCATAAATGCTTTTGCAATTTCGGGATTTTCCTCGAGAAAGGCGTTGTTTGCAACAATTACGGGAGTGTAATAATCAAAGACCTCGTCAATATCCGTAAAGGCAAAGTAGTCAAATTCAAGGTCAGCTCTTTCGCAGGCAACACCCGCCCAGGCATAGTAAATCCATATTGCATCGGTGTCCTTGTTTCTGAGAGCCTCCGCCTCGTTTGTAACGGCATTGGGGATAAGCTGAAGCTTACTGTAATCGCCGCCGTCCTTTTCCATAACATATTTAACTGTTGCCTGCTCAATAGGCCAGTCCCAGGTGCTGTAGCGCATTCCCTCAAGCCCCTTAGGTGAGGTTGCACCCTCACCCTTACGGGAAATCATACCCGAGGTGTTATGCTGAATTATTGCCGCAACGCTTGTTATCTCGGGCGGATTTTCCGCTGAAAACAAATCGGCAAGGGTATCCTGAAAGGAAATACCGAACTGTGCCTGACCCGAGGCGGTCATAAGCTCCGCGCCGTTTTCGGGCGGCTGCACAATTGAAATTTTTATGCCTGCTTCCTCATAATATCCGAGCTTATCGGCAACGAAAAAGCCGGTATGGTTTGTGTTTGGTGTCCAGTCAAGGCAAAGAGTTATTTCCGTAAGCTTCTCTGCCTTGCTTTCGCTTCTGTTATAAATTGCAAAGCCGCCTATAACAAGAATTACCGCTAATAAAATGCACAGATATTTTTTCATTTTAACACTTCTTTCTTTCAAGGAGTGTTTTTCTTTTTTATAGTGCAGAACGCTGTTACGAAGAAGATTTATCACCGCCATAAGCACAAGGGAAAGGGCGGAAATAAGAATAATAACCGCAAACATTTTGTCAAATGCATAGGCCTTTTTAACCCTTGTCATATAAACTCCGAGTCCCTCAAAGCCGCCGAGCCATTCGGAAATAACCGCACCCACAACGCTATAGGATGCGGAAACCTTAAGTCCCGAAAAGAACTGCTCTGCCGCTGAAGGAAGCTTAACATGGCGAAAAACCTGCAGTCTGCCGCCGCCCATTGAACGGATAAGATTGATTTCGTCTCTGTCGGCACTTTTGAAGCCGTCAAGGAGTGACACCGTAATCGGGAAAAAGGTTGTCAGCACAACAAGGGTGATTTTCGGTGCCATAGAAAAGCCCATCCACAGAACAAGCAAGGGAGCAATAGCTATTGTGGGAATAGTCTGACTTATAACAATAAGGGGATAGAATGCCTTATAAAGGAAATCAAACCTGTCCATCACAACGGCTATCACAAATCCGAGAGCTGTACCCAGCAGAAGTCCGTAAATAGCCTCCTGCACCGTTACCGCCGCGTGCTGAAGCAGCACCGCGGTGTCGGTGAAAAATACCCTTACGACCTCGGCGGGAGAGGGGAGCATATATGCGGGCACAAGTCCGCCCTCACTGACAACAAGCCACAGCAGAATAACCGCAGCAACAGAGATTACGGGCGCTGACTCATTTATGATGCTTTGTAACTTTTTTATCAATGGTAAGCACACCGCCTTCCGGCTTGAAGCAGATTTTTACATAGGACGAAACTGCCTTGCAGCCTGCATTTATCGCAACCTTCTGACAGTTTTTGACGATTTCCATCAGGTCATCGTAGCTGTCGCCCTCAATTGTTGTTTCAAAGGGGCCTACATAATAGTTATAGCCCGTCGAGGCTATATATGCAATTACCTCGTCAACAATTCTGATAAGCTCCTCGTCATCGTGTACATCAGGCAAAACCTGAATTGCCACACTCGCGTTCATAAAAAACACTCCTTATGATAATTTCAACATATCAACATACCTTGGAGATTGTGAGTTCTTTTCTTTTTTCGCGCGCTAAAAAAGAAAAAATCCACCCCTTAAAACACTACGGGTGGAAAAAGCTCATTACTTAGCCTACGTCGGTATTATCCGAATCAGGTTATGGGTATAATCTCAGCCGAAAATTCAGCACCCCCAGTAATATTCATATGTCGGGTTCATTATAGCACTGTATGAAATATTTTGTCAAGAGGGTTGACAAATGGTTTTTGCGATGCTATATTATACATAGATACTCAAGGCATAGATAGTCGAGGGTATCTTAAATACCTTTTTAAAGGAGGAATTTTTCGTGAATATCAGCAAGGAGCTCGCAAAAGGAAGCACGGCACTTATGGTTTTAAGCGTGCTTTCAAAGGAAAATCTCTACGGTTATCAGATTATCCGTACCGTAGCTGCTTTGTCCGAGGATGTTTTTCAGATGAATGAGGGCACTCTTTATCCCATTCTCCACTCCCTTGAAAAAAACGGTATGCTTGAAAGCTACTGGAGTGAAGCAAGCGAAACCGTAAGAAGAAGAAAATATTACAAAATCACGGAAAAGGGCTTAAAGGAGCTTTCCCGTCAGAATAAAGAATGGAAGGAGTATTCCGCCGCCGTTTCCAAGGTGCTGGGAGGTGCCGCTCATGTCACAGCCTGACTTTTCCGAATATGTAGACAATATATGCAAGGGTATAAAATCACGGCCAATGCGAGAGGATATTATCGAAGAGCTGACAAACCACCTTGAGGATAACTACGAGCGTAACCTTGCCGTAGGTATGACCGAGGAGAAAGCGAGACAGAACGCTATTGACAAAATGGGGGACAGTGAGGCTCTCTCCTACCGCCTTTCGGCTGTGCATTCATATTCACCGCTTAATGCGATGAGCTCTGCGTTTTTTTCTTTGATTGGCGGCTACATATGTATGAACTTTTTCCTTAAAGGCTCCGTCAAAGATATACTCTTTATTTTGGGTATACCCTTTATATTTTCTGCCCTTTTAAGGATAAGAAAACTGAACGGCAGAACAGAAAAAGCCTTTCACTTTTTCAACTTTTCCGTTATTGCAAGGCTTGCACTTTACTGTATGAGGCTGGGAAGAATACTTTCTGTTTATTTTGAATGCGGATTTGTTGCTGTTATATTTGTACTTCAGGGTATTTTCTGGTTTTTGCTTTTCACGGGACTTCATAATTTTTGTCAGCCCTACCTTACCGAAGACAAGAAAAAGCCTCACCTTTATTTCTGCGGTGTTTATCATCTGGTGCTTTGCTTTTTAAACGGATTCATTGTCGCTCTTTCCGAGGGTGAGGAGGTTAATTTTGATGCATATATACTGCCGTTGTTTATGATTTTTATGTATTTTTACGGCACGGTTCAGCTCATTCGTATGCGTAGCATCCTCTGGGATGCCGACGGAGAGTACGGCATTTTACCCGCTGATAAAAGGCACTTTACCGTTTACACCTGCGTTCTTGCAGTCTGCGTTGCAACCGTGCTGATTTTCAATTACGCGTCCTCAACTCAGAAGCCTGTCAAAACGGAGCTTGTTATTCACGATGTTTCTGTTGAGGAGCAGTCCGAAGCGGATAAAATAAGGCATAAAATGCTTAACTGGGATGTTAAGGAACAGATTGTAGAAGACCTGCCCGACAGCGAGATTTTAAAGTATAAGGATGCGGCATTTGTAACATGGGGTGCTGACGGGGGAAGTATGGTAATTGATAATTCTAATACAGATGTCGTCTCTACTGTATGGTATTATTATTTCTTCTTTCCTGATGAAAGATTTGAGGATAATTATACTGTAAGACTTCTGTGCTATGTTGAAAATACTTATGCCAACACCGTAAAAAAACTTTATCGCAGAGGCTTCTATTATGTTCCGTGGCACAAAGGTTTTATCGGTCAAAATCTTGAGGATGAGTTAAACGGTGCATTTATCAGCATTATTACAGAAGAAAACGGTAAAAAATACAACTCCGAGCCCTTTTTCACTTGCAAACTTAAGGATACTAAAGACGGATATCCTACTGAATTTCCTAAAGGCTTTGAGTACCGTGAAGAAAAAGGACAACGAGTATATTTTGCTACTCAGCTTGGCTTAACC
>JAZOVO010000093.1:0-36315 GCA_045658745.1 Acutalibacteraceae bacterium
CCTTCAGGCGTTGCAAATAAATACAAGGACACAGTGTTAATGAGCTTTGATGACGGCAGAATGTGGATGTATTCTTTAAACGAAAAAGAAATTGCTTTGATGGAAAAGGACTTGAACAACGGAAAATGGACAATCTTTAAACCGGACAACCACAATTTGTTTTTCAGGATTGTTGACATTGAAGCTCCGACAGGAAAACTCTACGCCTGCTTGTATGACATCGGAGCAGAGCATCAGCTTTTGTTTGTATATGATACAGAAAGGTGCAACTATTACTGTATTTCAATATCTTTATGATATACTGGCTTATTGACACCGCCCGTCAAATAAGCTATAATCTACACCGAAAACTAAACCCGAGGTGTTAACCATGAGAATGAGAAAAAAGAAGTACCTTGACGAAAGACTTGATGCGGTCAAAAGCTATATCCTTGACACCGACAGAGAGGAAAGAGATTTTGAAAAGGCAGTGCAGATAAAGGAGCATTTCGATTTCACCGAGCTTTTCGGCAACGAAAACCCCGTTCATCTTGAAATCGGCTGCGGCAAGGGGCAGTTTGTGTGCGAAATGGCAAAAAGATGCCCCGACATAAACTTCATTGCCGTTGAAAAGGACAGAAACGTTATTGTTGCCGCCGTTGAAAAAATTGAAAAAGCAGGTCTTACCAATGTCCGCTTCATTTCAGGCTGTGCCGAATATCTGCCGAGGTTTATCCCCTCTCACAGCATTGGAAGAATTTACCTCAATTTCTCCTGCCCCTTCCCCAAGGAGAAATACAGAAAGCACCGCCTTACTCACAGCTTTTTCCTTAAAATCTACCGTGAGCTTTTGAAGGCGGACGGTGACATTCATCAGAAGACTGATAATATGCACTTTTTTGAGTTCTCACTTCAGGAGTTCAGCGGCGAGCATTTCAGACTTGAGAATGTTTCACTTGACCTTCACAACAGTGGCTTTGAGGGCAACATTGTAACTGAATATGAAAAGCGTTTTTCTGATTTGGGGCAGCCGATTTACAGACTTGAAGCAAAGCCGATGTAAGTAAAAAGCAAAGTTCTTTGGTTCTTTCTTACAAGAAAGAACGCCCGACCGGCGAGGTCATTAAATAAATATCAGACAAAGTTAAAGGTCACGGAATTACAGCATCCGTGACCTTGATTTTATTATAAGCACCAAGGGGCTTTGCACCTTGAACCCCACAAGCTTTTCTAAAAGCTTGACCAAAACTTTATTTGTTCTGTTAAATTACTGCTTAGCACCGTTATCAAACATCTCAAGCACCTTCACACTCGCAGCAAAGCAATCTGCAAGGCAGGAGGGATTAAGTGCCTCGGGTGTGTCAAGTCTTGTGTGATAGAAATCGGGAAGTGCATGGTTAAGTGCAGTAATACCTGTTGCGCGCATACCTGACTGTGCAAAAGCAGCTGAGTCTGTTGCACCGCCGAGAGGAGGAACAAAGCCCTTCTTAACGGGAATGTTAAGCTCTGCACAAGCCTCCATAAAGAGGTCGGAAACATCCTTGTCAACCTTAACGGTAGCGTTGAGGTCGCGATAGTTTACCATAAGCTGTTCGTTCTGTGCAATTGTATCGTATGAATAAACAAAGGTGGGAACATCCTCAAACTCCTTGCAGTGCTTTTCGCTCCATGCCTTTGCGCCGCGGAGACCTGCTTCCTCT
Organism: Acutalibacteraceae bacterium; assembly: GCA_045658745.1. Lineage (GTDB taxonomy): Bacteria > Bacillota > Clostridia > Oscillospirales > Acutalibacteraceae > UBA6857. The sequence goes on from JAZOVO010000093.1 coordinate 1,680, forward strand.
GAGCCTGTAAGAACAACACCGATTTCAGTATTTTCAAATTCAATGCCCTCATCCTTAAGCATCTTGAGGATAGCCATACCGATGTAACAGCCTGTAAGGTTGTCATTAGCACCGTCAACAACTCTCTTTTTGTTCCACATAAAGTAAAGACCGAACCAGAAGGGAGCAAACACAAGGCCTACAAGTCCGAGAATCTTTGCCAGATCATCACTGAGAGCGCCTGCAAGACGTGCAATGGAAATTGCAAGTGTATAGAATGCACCGACAAAGCAAACCATCATGTGAATATCAAAGCCGAGGTATGTAAACTTGTACTTGAAGGGCCACTCCCATGTTGCATCAGGATGTCCGTTGAAGATAATTCTGCGCTTCACTTCGCCTGTGGGCTTCTTGAAGCCTGCCACATTGTGACCTGTCTTTTCCTTGAAGAACTTATCAACAACTTTTTTGTAAAGACCGAACTGTAAAACACAAAGAGTAAGACCGAGTGCAATAAACACGATTGAAAGAGCAGGCATAAAGAAGTATGAAGCAAGAGCCAGGAAGCAGCAGGTGATTGTAAAGTAAATCCAACCGTAGAACGAGCCGGGATTTTCCTTGAAGCCTTCAACATAAACTGTGTCGCAGCCAAGCTTCTTCATTTCCTCTGCACAGTATTCGCAGGCCTGCTTTTCACCGAGGTCACCAGGGCCACGCTTTTCAAACTTGTTGCAGATATGAGTGATTTCATCAACCATATACTGTGCAGCAATGTCCTTTTTGTCAATAATTTTCTTAAGATCCATTTTTAATTTCTCCTTTCGTTAATGGATTATCTCTCAAGAAACAATTTAACACATTTTGTCCCATATTTTTTTAACAATATGTTAACTTCTCATTTAAAAAAATCAAACAGTTGAAACTTTGTACCGTTTGGCATACGGTCTCACATTTCTACCTGTTCATAACTTCCGTTTCACCCCGGGCTTCACGGTGAGAATTTTGATAATTCTTCCTTATAAGGAAAAGTTTTTTACTGAAATTCTATTTACATATTTACAATTAAGTGTTAGAATATCAAGTGGTAATTTCTTTGCAAATTATTTGAAAAAATCAAAATATCAGGAGGAAATATCCAATGGCAAGAAAAATGAAAACCATGGACGGTAACAATGCCGCTGCTCACGTATCCTATGCGTTTACAGAAGTAGCCGGTATTTATCCCATTACACCCTCAAGCCCCATGGCCGACTATGTTGATCAGTGGTCCGCTCAGGGTCTCAAGAACATTTTCGGCACAAGAGTAAACGTTGTTGAAATGCAGTCAGAAGCAGGTGCCGCAGGTACCGTTCACGGCTCACTCGGTGCAGGTGCACTCACAACAACCTATACAGCTTCACAGGGTCTTCTTCTTATGATTCCCAACATGTACAAAATCGCCGGTGAGCTTCTCCCCTGCGTTTTCCATGTTTCCGCACGCTGTGTTGCTTCTCACGCTCTTAACATCTTCGGTGACCATTCAGACGTTTACGCCTGCCGTCAGACAGGCTTCGCAATGCTCGCTGAAACAAATACTCAGGAGGTTATGGACCTCGGTGCAGTTGCTCCCCTTGCAACAATCAAGAGCCGTGTTCCCTTCCTTAACTTCTTTGACGGCTTCCGTACATCTCACGAGCTTCAGAAGATTGAAGTATGGGATTTTGACGACCTCAAGGAAATGTGCGATATGGATGCTGTTGAAGCCTTCCGTAAGAGAGCTCTCAACCCCGAGCGTCCCGTAATGCGCGGCTCACACGAAAACGATGACATCTTCTTCCAGAACAGAGAAGCATGTAACAAGTACTACGATGCAGTTCCCGAAATCGTTGAAGAATATATGGGCAAGGTCAATGCAAAGCTTGGCACAGACTATAAGCTCTTCAACTACTACGGTGCTCCCGATGCTGAAAAGATCATCATCGCTATGGGTTCAATCAACGACGTTGCAGAAGAAGTTATCGATTACCTCACAGCAATGGGCGAAAAGGTAGGTCTCGTTAAGGTTCGTCTTTACAGACCCTTCTCAGCAAAGCACCTCCTTGCAGCTATCCCCGAAACAGTTAAGAAGATTGCTGTTCTCGACAGAACAAAGGAGCCCGGCTCACTCGGCGAGCCTCTTTACCTCGACGTTGTTACCGCTCTTGCAACAAACGGCAGAGCTGACATCAAGGTTATCGGCGGCCGTTACGGTCTCGGCTCAAAGGATACTCCTCCCTCAAGCATTTTCGCAGTATTCAACGAGCTTAAGAAGGACGCTCCCAAGGCTCAGTTCACTCTCGGTATTGTTGACGACGTAACAAACCTCTCACTCGACGAGGAGGCTGCTCCCAACACTGCTGCAGAAGGCACAATCGAATGCAAGTTCTGGGGTCTCGGCGGTGACGGTACCGTTGGTGCTAACAAGAACTCCATCAAGATTATCGGTGACCATACCGACAAGTACGTTCAGGCTTACTTCCAGTACGACTCAAAGAAGACCGGCGGTATCACAATTTCTCACCTTCGCTTCGGCGATAAGCCCATCAAGAGCCCCTACTACATCAACAAGGCTGACTTTGTTGCATGTCACAACCCCTCTTACATCGACAAGGGCTTCAAGATGGTTAACGACGTTAAGCCCGGCGGTGTATTCCTTATCAACTGCCAGTGGTCAGACGAGGAACTCGATGCACATCTCAACGCAGAAGCAAAGAGATATATCGCAAAGAACAACATCCAGCTTTACACAGTTAACGCTATTGACCTTGCTGTTAAGGTTGGTATGGGCAAGAGAACAAACACAATTCTTCAGTCCGCATTCTTTGCTCTTGCAAACGTTATGCCCTCAGACGAGGCAATTCAGTATATGAAGGACGCTGCAACAAAGTCCTACCTCAAGAAAGGTCAGGATATTGTTGACGCTAACCACAACGCTATCGACGCAGGCGCTACCGCATTCCATAAGGTAGACGTTCCCGCTGCTTGGGCAGACGCAGAAGACAACACTGCCGCTGCTAAATCAGAGGGCGCAGCAAAGCTCGTTAAGATGGTTGACACAATCCTTAAGCCTGTTGGTCTTATGGAAGGCTCATCACTTCCCGTTTCAGCCTTCGTTGATCACGCTGACGGTACCTTCGAGCACGGCGCATCCGCTCACGAAAAGAGAGGCGTTGCCGTTCTCGTTCCCGAATGGGATCCCACAACCTGTGCAAAATGTAACCAGTGTGCTTACGTTTGTCCTCACGCTACAATCCGTCCCTTCGCTATGAGCGAGGAAGAGGTTGCAGCAGCACCCGCACAGATGAAGAAGGCAGACAAGCCCGTTGTTAAAACAAACTACACCTACACTCTTGCTGTTTCTCCCATGGACTGTATGGGCTGCGGCGTATGTATCGGCGTATGTCCCACAAAGTCACTCAAGATGGTTTCCAAGGAATCACAGCTTGCTGAGCAGGAGGTATTCGATTACTGCGTAGCAAACGTAACAGAAAAGGAAGAAACAACAAAGGTTCTCAACGTTGTTTCAAGCCAGTACAAGAAGCCTCTCCTTGAGTTCTCAGGCTCATGCGCAGGCTGTGCTGAAACATCATATGCACGTCTTGTAACTCAGCTCTTCGGTGACAGAATGTACATCTCCAACGCTACAGGCTGTTCATCAATCTGGGGCGGTCCCGCAGCTACATCACCCTACACCGTTAACAAGGACGGTCATGGTCCTGCATGGGCTAACTCACTCTTCGAGGATAACGCAGAGCACGGTCTCGGTATGTTCTACGGTCAGGATGCTATCCGCTCAAGACTTATCGACGACGTTAAGGCTATGGTAGCTTCCGACGAATGCAAGCCCGAGGTTAAGGCTGCAGGTGAAGAATACCTTGCAACTCTTGAGGACGGCGAAAAGAACGCAAAGGCTTCAAAGGCTCTTGCAGCAGCTATCGAGGCAGCAGGCGCAACATGTGCACTCTGCAAGGATGTTCTTGACAACAAGGAATACCTTTCAAAGAAATCAGTATGGATCTTCGGCGGTGACGGCTGGGCATACGATATCGGCTACGGCGGTCTTGACCACGTTCTCGCTTCCGGTAAGAATGTAAACGTAATGGTATTCGATACCGAGGTTTACTCCAACACCGGCGGTCAGGCTTCAAAGGCTTCAAACATCGGTCAGGTTGCACAGTTCGCAGCAGCAGGTAAGGACATCAACAAGAAGAGCCTTGCTGAAATCGCAATGAGCTACGGCTATGTATACGTTGCACAGATTGCTATGGGCGCTAATATGAATCAGACCCTCAAGGCAATCCAGGAAGCAGAAGCTTACAACGGTCCCTCACTCATCATCGGCTACTCACCCTGTGAGATGCACTCAATCAAGGGCGGTATGGTTAACTGCCAGGCTGAAATGAAGAAGGCTGTTGAATGCGGCTACTGGAACCTCTTCCGCTTCAATCCTGCACTCAAGGCAGAGGGCAAGAATCCCTTCACCCTTGACAGCAAGGAGCCCAACGCTGAGTATCAGGCATTCATCAAGAACGAGGCACGTTACACAAGACTTATGCGTGAATTCCCCGACAGAGCTGAAGCACTCTTCAAGAAGAGCGAGGATGTTGCAAAGGCAAGATATGCACATCTTCTCAAACTTAAAGACCTCTATGCTCCCGACGCTGAATAAGATTTTTCAAAAAGCTCTCCACTTCGGTGGGGAGCTTTTTTAGTGGTAGGGTGGCGAGGGACAAGGGCCGAGTAGGGACACGGCGTGCCGTGTCCGCAGAAAAGAAAGCATTGAAAACCAAATACAGCCGTGCTATAATTAAATTGAAGAAAACAAGAAGAAAAAAGGAGGCTTACACTATGAAAAATAAAAAAGCGTTATTACTGATTTTGCCCGTCATTGCTTTAACCTTGGAAGCCCTCCCCTACGGTGCGGTGCTGAATTTCGCCGACCCCGAGGGCGAAGTAACAAGAAAAACCTTTTCCTATTTCAGCCTCACTCCCTACGGATATGCGAACTTTGCACCGTTTATCACCACAATAATAACCGTGCTTATTTTTGTTTTAGTTGTTGTTTATCTTATCACAAAAAAAGAAATTATTTTCAAAGAAGCAAAAGGCTTACTTGCAGTCGGTGTAGTTTTATCACTCTGCCCGCTCGGCTTTGGGTTTGACTCCTTCACCCTTGTGGCGGCACTTATTTCCGTCACCCTCGCGGCAGAGCTTGCTTTTGCAGTTTTCTTAAGCAAACAAAAATAACTCCCGTGATTTTAAACGAAACAACAAGGAGGCTTACACTATGAAAAAAACTAGCCGAATACTCATAATTCTCGCTCTCATCCTCTCCCACGCTATGTGCATTGTTGTGGCATCAAATTACACCTCTATGCTCTGCGGTATTGAGCATCAGGGCTTCAGCGCACCTGCTTCAACCGCCTTTCTTTATGCGATACCTTTTATTATAGGTGTAATAATTTGTACGGCTCTCGCTTATGTTTTTTACAGGAAGTCAAAAAAATGATTAATAATTTCTAATTGCAAAACTCCTCATATAATGGTATAATCTGTCAGAATCCGTTATATGAGGAGCTTTATTTTTATCTATGGAAACACTTTTTCTCGTTCTTTTCACCGTTATTCTAACGGTGTTCATATCTCTTGATTGGTCAATAGTTGCAGCATTACTGATAGGCCTTTTCCTCTTTTCGCTTTATGCGAAGCTCAAGGGCAACAGCCTTAAAGCAATCTTAAAAATGATTATTGACGGAGCGAAAACCTCAAAAAATATACTCATCGTCTTTTCCCTTGTGGGCATACTCACCGCTCTGTGGCGTGACTGCGGAACAATCCCGACCATCATTGCCTACACCGTGGATTTAATCAACCCGAAATCCTTTATTTTTATGACCTTTGCCCTTTGCTGCCTTGTGTCCTTCCTCATCGGTACATCCTTCGGCTCGGCGGCAACAATGGGTGTAATCTGTGTCACTATGGGTATGGCAATGGGAGCAAATCCCGTCCTTACCGGTGGTGCAATGCTTTCGGGTGTGCTTTTCGGTGACCGCTGCTCCCCCGTTTCAACAAGCGCCCTTCTTGTAAGTGAGCTTACGGGCACAAATATTTACGAAAACATAAAGCGGATGTTTAAAACTGCGGCGGTGCCCTTCATCCTTACAAGCCTTATCTATATCATAGCAGGCTTTTTCTCCCGCACGGCCGAGAGTTCAACCGATATTGCCTCACTTTTCGCAAAGGAGGTAAGCATCACTCCCCTTGCGCTCATTCCCGCGGCGGTTATTCTCATTCTTGCACTTTTCAAGGTAAAAACAAGATACTCTATGCTGTGCAGTATTATTGCCGCCTTTTTCGTAAGCCTTTTTGTGCAGAAAACAGAAATCACAGAGCTTCTCCGCTTTATGATTACAGGCTACAAGGCGACGCTCCCCGAGCTTTCGCAGATGCTCGACGGCGGCGGTCTTTCATCAATGGTGAGGGTTGTGCTCATTGTATGCATCTCCTCAGCTTATTCGGGCATTTTCAACGCCACGGGTATGCTTCAGAGGCTTATTGAAAAGCTTGAGGCTCTCTCCGATAAAACGGGAAGCTTTGCCGTTACGGTTTTCGTTTCAATTTTCACCTCTGCGATTTCCTGCAATCAGACCCTTGCAATCATTCTTTCAGACAGCCTTTGCAGTAAGCTTGAAAAGGATAACAGGCAGTTTGCAATCGACCTTGAAAACTCCGTTGTTGTAATCGCGCCGCTTATTCCCTGGTCAATTGCGGGCGCAGTTCCTCTTACCTCAGCAGGCGCACCGACGCTCAGTCTTCTTGCCGCCTTCTATTTATATCTGATTCCTCTCTACTATCTTATTGTAAGGCGAAAAAAACAAAACATAAGATAAAGTAAACCAAGGCTTTATCCAATATTAATTTTTTCACCCTTGACTACTCCGACAAATATATATATAATGTAAAAGAATTAATATAAAGGAGAAGAACTATGTATACTTTAGCATCAAAAATCAGAGTAAACAATGCACTTGTCAGCCATAAGGACTTTGATAACTGCCACTTCAGCTTTGAGCTTAAGGACGACGGTAAGTTCATCAAGGGCGTCCTCAAGGCAAAGACCGATATGGAAATGGAAACCTTTGCTGTTACAAAGCCTATGGAATACGCTGACGATACTCTTTTCTTCGGTAACGGCTATCAGTCCTGGTCAACCTCAATGGAATACAAGAGAGGCGACAAGACCCACGACATCATCTCCGCCGCAAGAAAGCTCGGCGGCTTCGCAGAATTTGCTGCAGGCGTTTTTGCTGACTATACCTTCAAGTCATACGTGCACTACGGTAAGCTCAACTTCTTCCGCGCATATACCTATACATATCTTCGTCAGAAGGGCGACTACAACATCACAATCTACGGCTCAAGAAGTGAAAGAAAGGGCTTCACTATTTTTGAGGCTGATATGAACGAAAACACCTTCACCGTAAGAAAGGATGTTGAAGGACTCAGGCTCACCGCCGGTCAGGAATATGAGATGTTCGACATCGCAATCATCGAAAACGAATACGAAAAGGCCTTCGATGAATACTTCTTTGACTTTATGGGCATCAAGGAGCCCAAAATCAAGCACCTTGCAGGCTACACCTCATGGTACAACTACTTCTCAAAAATCAACGAGGACATCTGTCTTCGCGACCTTGACGGACTTGAAAGAGCAAAGGAATGCGTTGATATCTTCCAGCTTGACGACGGCTTCCAGACCGCTACAGGTGACTGGCTGAGCGTTGACAAGAAGAAGTTCCCCCACGGCCTCAAGAGCCTTGCAGAAAAGATTCACGCCAAGGGCTATCTCGCAGGCATCTGGCTTGCTCCCTTCTGTGCACAGATTACAAGTAAGGTTGCAAAAGAGCATCCCGAATGGCTCATCAAGGACGAAAAGACCGGCAAAAAGATTCTCCGCCACATCGGCTGGGGCGGTGCTTACGCTCTTGATATCTACAACGAGGAGGCAAGAGAATACATCAAGCACTTCTTCGATGTTATCCTCAACGACTGGGGCTTTGATATGGTCAAGCTCGACTTCCTCTTCACTCAGTGCCTTTCACCCCGCTTCGGCAAGACCCGCGGTGAAATTATGTGTGACGGCGTAGACCTTCTTCGTGAGGCCTGCGGCGACAAGCTCATCCTCGGCTGCGGTGTTCCTCTCGGCGCTTGTATGGGTATCTTTGACGCCTGCCGCGTAACCTGCGACGTTAACAAGGTATTCAAGGGCAATCTCCTCAACTTTGCAAAAATCAACAACGAGGTTCCCTCGGCTCAGGGCGCTATCAATAACACAATCTTCCGCCGCCACCTTGACGGCAGAGCCTTCTGTAACGACCCCGACGTTCTCTTCCTCAGAAAGGAAAACCTCACCTTTACCGACGAGCAGAAGTATCTTCTCGGTAAAATCAACGCTATCTGCGGCAACGTTCTTTTCGTTTCCGACAACGCAGGCGATTATGACTACAAGTCACTTACCCTTATGAAGGAATTCTTCACCGAAAGAGATTACAAGGTTACAGCCGCCGAATATATCACCTCCTCAATTATCAAGCTTGACTTTATTGAGGACGGCGTAGAAAGAAGCATGAACTTCGACATCAAAAACGGTAAGACCTGGGGTCTTGTGTAAGGCTTTAAGCAGTCAGTAACCGGTAGCCAGAATACCCTCCGGGCATAAATTAACAGATATAAAAGGAGCCGTAAAAAACTTTCGTTTTTTACAGCTCTTTTTAATTATCTGTTTCATCAAGGGGCTTTGCCCCTTGCACCCCACAAGCTTTTGAAAAAGCTTGACCAAAACTTTTATTGTTTTGTGTCACTTGACCCTCACCCTACCGCCTTTCCACAAGCTTCACCGCAACCGCCGTAAGATCATCTCCCGTAAGTCTGTCCTGCCTTAAAGCGGCAAGCTGAACAATATGCCCCGCAAGGTCCTCCATATTGTTAGTGCTCCAGGAAAGAAGCTCGTCATTTATCCAGCCGCAGTCCCCTGCCGTAATTCCGTCGCTGACAAGCAGAACAATATCGCCCGCCTTAAGACTCACGGCGGTTTTTGCAAAGCTCACCTCACGGAGAATTCCAAGGGGCAGAGAGCTTTCCTCAACTGCAAAAATCTCTCTGTCACAACGAATGAGGCTTATTGCCGCACCCGCCTTGTAAAATTCCGCCTCACCCGTATAAAGGTTGACGCAAAGGCCGTCCAGGGTCGCCATTGACTCGTCGGTTGACTTCATAATAAGCGAGGAATTGACAAGCTTGACCGCACTTTCAAAGGAAAAGCCTCCGCCTACGAGCTTTTGCATAAGCGTCACCGCCATACTGCTGTCAAGGGCGGCTGAGCTTCCCGTGCCCATTCCGTCACTCAGAAGCACCGCGCTGCTGGCATCGCTCCTTTTGCACCAGGCAACACTGTCACCGCAGGGTGCATCCTTGACAAAGGGTCTCTGTGCCGTGCCGACGATAAGACAGTAGGGAGCCCTTTCCTCGAAGCGTATAAACGTCCCCATATCCGTAACGCTTATATCCGGCTCATCAAAAATATGACCTGTCACATCCTCAAGAATCTGCTTTATAGTCTTGTAGTCCGTTTCAAAAGGCTGCTCGAAGCAGGATATTTCTATTCCGAGTCTGCCCTCATCGCAGCTGAAGCAGCTCAGCGAATCAATATAGACTCCGCTATCAATAACCACCGACCGAAGTGCCATCGATTTGAGACTGTCAACAGTGCGGCTCTTTTCTATCTTCAGCGAAAGCTCACCGAGAAAATCTCCTACACCCGAAAACTGCTCCGTCAGAAGCCGACGCATTTCACGGTTTTTGGTTTTCGAGAGCATACTCATACTGTACTGTGCCTTGCCCTTGGCAATCTGATTTTTCAATTCATGAAGACGTGAGCAGTTTTTTTCAAGCTCAAGCCTGCTCTTACCTCTTTTTTCAAGCCCCATAATTGCAAGTATATCTCCCGCCGTAGCATCAAAATCCATACTCCAGCAAGCACTTTTACGGCTACAGCCGTCACAGACATTCTGCTGAATTTCGAAAAAGAGCTTATTCACCTCGGGATTTATAACACGGTCGAGCCTCTCGCTGACATCGTCAACGGTCTTACAAAAGGAGTATATATTTCCTGAGGCTCTTTTCAGAATTGAGGCAACCTGCAGATTGACAATATCATCCTTGACAACGCCGTTTTTTCTTACATATTCTACCATCCCCGAAAGCTTCTCCGAGGGCACAAGCATAAAAGCCGCCGAGGCAACGGCACACTCAATCATCGGAAGCCAGAACATCTCATCAAGTCCGCCGATTACGCAGCAGACACAAAAGCTCATACAGCAGGCAACCCCCACAGCAATCTGACCCATCGGCGCAAAGGCTCCGCTGATAAGTCCCGCAACAGCAAAGGCAGGGAAAACGAAACGCCCCTCAGGATCAATGCACAACGCCGCACCGAGGCATACTCCCGCAACGCTGCCGAGAGATGCACCGTTACAGTATGAGGCAAAGCAGATTACAAGGCAGCATACAAGCCTTGCAGGTGAAAAGCCCTCGGGTCTTAATCCCGAAAAGCACATTACAAAAATAAAAACGCTTATTCCGAGGCTCAGCTTGTCCCCCATCGGCAGATTGAAAAGCCCCATACGGCTTACAGGCGTACGGAAGCTTCTTGAAAAAAAGTAACTGCTGCACAGAGCTATTGCACCCTCAAGCAAAGCAAGCACAACACCGATAAAGGTAGCCTCCGTAAAAAGCTGATGTATAACTGCCGCACCTGTAACGGCAACAAAAGCGATAGCAACACCTGTTTTATCGGTATTCGCAGAGCGTAAGCGTTTATGTATAAGCAATCTCACAAGACAGATAAAGCAAAGGCTTAAAATATACCTTACCGTAAGTCCGAAGGAAAAGGCTGAGAGGTAGCCGATTACACCTCCTATAAAAACTCCGGGGCAATATCCAAAGGGAACAACCGCCGCAAAGGCGTGGGTAAAGGGCGACATATCGGAAAGCACATCAACCTGACTGAAGCAGAAGCCCGCAATTGCCGAAACTACAACAGGCAGAGCCCTGTTAAGTCTTTCGTTTTCCCTTTCTCTTAGCTTTTCATCAAGATAGGTATCCGCCTTTTCCGCTTCCTTAATTTTCGTCAAGACAACCATCCTTTCACTTGTTTTTCCCAAAAATTATATATTCACACAAACAAGAAAATTGACGATTTTTAGTGCGGAGCAAAATTTATCTGAGCGGTGCATCGGTATACATATTTACGTGTTTTGTATTTTTATGCGACAGATTTTTATTAACTGTGTGTAAACATTGTTAAAATAACATTGATTATTTGAACTTTAAGTGTTAGTATAGATACAGTTGAATATTCAACTTATTTGATTCAGACAATTTTCATTTTCATAGTTACCTCATTCAAATTACTGCAAAAACACCGATGCTACAGAGCATCGGTGTTTTTGCATAATTATTTATTTGTCAATAACTCCAATAAACATACTCTGTGTTTGACAAAATCTCCAAACTTTCCCTTACCTTATTGATAAATAGAATTCAATATAATATAATCTTTTTATTAAGAATAAAGGAGAAATTTTATGAAATTCAATCCGTTTTTCATGTTCTCACGAGAAGAAAGCGACACAAAGGTAGCTAACGACCGACTGCTTTCCTACGCAGCAGGTCTCACGGGTCAGAATATGACCTACAGCTACGTTTCGGGCAGACTTTTCGTTTACCTGAACACTATTCTGAAAATCCCCTCGGAAAAAACCGGCTGGATTACAGGTGTCAGCACCCTCTGGGATGCAATAAACGACCCGCTCATCGGCGGACTTATTGACCGCAGAAAGCACAAGCCGGGACAGAAGCTCCGTCCCTTCCTTTTATGGACTCCCATCATCATCGGTGTTCTTGTTTTCCTGATGTTTGTTGACTTCGGATTGCCCGAAAAGCAGACTATCGCCCTTGTGCTTGTTCTTTACATACTCTTTGACGTTTTCTACTCCCTGCAGGATATCTCCATCTGGGGTATCGCCGCAATGTCAAGCCCCGATTCTGCCGAGCGAAGGCGCGTAATTCAGTGGATTTCAATTTCCGCAGGTCTCGGCGGCACAATCGCAAGTCTTTTCCCGACTATGAAGGACAACTTCGTAAAGCTCGGAATCATGTCCGAAAAGAACACCTATGTTCTCGGTGCTGCGATTTTCGCCATTGGCGGTATGCTTATCGCAATGCTCGCCTACCGTATGAAGGAAAAGGTTGAGCCCTCTGAAGAAGCCGGCAAAACAAGCATTATTCAGGATATTCTCGACTTAAGACACAACAAGACTCTCATTATCGTCTGCCTTGCAAGAACCGTTCAGAGCATCTCTCTTGCTCTCCCCTGGGAATACTTCTTTGAAACGCAGGGCCTTGCCTATAAGTTCGGAAACACCGAGATTTCAGGCGGTAACGCACAGGTTGCCTACGGCTTTATTATGGGTATCCCCGGTGCCTTTGCAATGTTCTTTGCAGTAAAGCTTATCAACAGACTCGGCGGCAACAAAAAGCTTCTTGTTTTCTCCGAGGCTGCAACTCTTATAGCACGTATCCTCGCCTTCTTTATCGGTGCAAATGACCGCTTCCTCAACATCGGTGCTCTTGCCGCTGTTATGGTCCTTCTCGGCACAGCACAGATTTTCACCAATATGAAGGACATTGCCCACCGTTCACTTCTTACAAACTCAATTGATGAGGTTGAGCTTAAAACCGGCAAGCGTACAGAGGGTATCGTTTTCTCAATGCAGAACTTTGTTTCAAAGCTTACCGGTGCTATTCCCAAGTTCATTCAGGGCTACTTCCTTAAGTGGCTCGGCTTTGATCCCAACGTAAAGGTAGCCGCAAACCAGACCGTTATCAATGCACAGACTGCTACCCGCTTCCTCAAGTACCGCTGGCATCACTTCATCCTCGGCCCCGCTATCGGCTCACTTCTTTACCTCATCGTTATTCTCTTCCTTGACAATGACGATGCAGAGCATATGGCAGAGGTTGAAAACGCCCTCAAGGAAAAGAGAGCGGCTGCAGCCCACGTTGAGGCATAAAAAATTATTGATTTTTTATAAACTGTATGTTACAATGAAAAAAAATTCTTATGAAAGGAGAAAATAAAAATGACAATCCGTGAAGTTATCAATATGCTTATGGAAATTTTCGCATTCCTCGGAGAAATGTTCGGCGGCCTTTTCAATAAAGAAGAAGGCGGCGAGACTGAAGGCGAAGCAACAAATCCCGAAGCATAATTAAGGAGCTTTAACTATGAAAAAGGTTATTTCATTATTACTTGCCCTGCTGATGGCATTCTCACTTGCTCTGCCCTCATTTGCAGTAAGTGAAGAAAACCGGCACCTTTCACAAGGCGAGGTTGACAAAGCTCTTGAAGCTGCCGTTGCCGCCCTTGTTGACGCACCCGACTATGCAACCGTAATCGTAAGTGACGAGCTTGCAGACGATGCAGGTGACACACCCAAGGAAATCGCAGGACTTCTTTCAGGCTTTATCTTTATTGAAAAGGATAAGGCAGATGAAGTTGCTGCTGATATCGCAGAAAATTCAAAGTACACCGTAAAGGTTATCGCTGACGGCAAGCAGACCGTTTACTGCAGCATTGACTTTGAAAAGTTCCCCGAAATTTACGATGCACGCGTTTACCTTGCCGCAATCGAAAAGATTCAGAACAAGTGTGACGAGGTTGCACTCGGAAACGGCATTGACATTGCAGGTGACGGCTACTCAGCAATGAGCTACAGCCACGTTGCAGGCGAGCTTGCTCTTCATATGATTCTTGCTGCTATTTCAAAGGATACCGCAAGCTGGAATCCCATTTCAGAATGGATTTATGAGCATGCAGGCGTTGCAGACCTCAATGTTGACGAAAGCAGAATTCCCGTTGCTTTCATCACAATGCTCGGCGATGTAGTTACAGGTCTTATCAATTTCATCCTTTCAATTATCGGATGATAATCAAACAAAAAATCAACCACGGAATTTCAATCGAATTTCCGTGGTATTTTTTATGATGCCCTCGGCGGGCAGCCGTTACTTTTCTTGTAAGAAAAGTAACCAAAAGAACTTTTGGTGTTATGCGCCGTTGCGGCAACGAAGAATTGCCGAGAATGGTGCAAGACGCTCTTTTCTTCACCCCGAAGGTGTACACAGGTACTCCGAGAGGGTGAAAAAAGGGCGAGCGCAAAGCATCGGCGGTGTAGCTCGATGCTGCACCGCCGATAATATTTTTTGTTTGTTTTCTTCAACTCGCTTTGCGCGTTCTTGTGCCGTTATCGACAATTCTTATCGGCAGCTCTGCTCGTCGAGGCTTAAATGGAAGGCAGGTATAAATTCTTCAAGGAAAACGTCAGCCTCGGGAAGCTCCATTTTTCTTATAGCTTCTTCCGTACTCTGAAAGGCCTTTTCAAACTCGCGGTTGCCCGCATTCTTTTCCTCGATACACTTGATAAGCGCCGAAATCTTATCCGCCGCCTTGACAAGCCTCCAGAGGTATTCATCATCCTCTTCAGGGAAGAAAGCACTTTCATAATAATCTCTCATATCCTCAGGGAGCATTGAAAGAAGCCTGTTGCACGCCATCTCCTCAACCTTGAGAAACTCCTGACGCATCTCCTCGCTGTGATACTTCACGGGAGTAGGCATATCACCTGTTATAATCTCGGGCATATCGTGATAAAGGCCGAGAAAAGCCGCTCTCTCGGCATTGAGACTGCCGCCAAAACGGAGATTTTTTATAACAGCAAGAGCGTGAGCAACAGCGGCAACATCATTACTGTGCTCACTTATATTTTCCGTTGCCGTATTTCGCATAAGCGCCCAACGGTTGATATACTTCATTCTTGAATGCATTGCAAAAAAGCTGTTAGCCAAAGCCGACCACCTCACAAACTGAATTTTCAGAGAAAAAAAGCGGAATGCGGATACAGAATCAATCCGCACTCCGAATTCCGCATTACGTCTTACTATAAATTAAAGAATGTCGCCTTCAAGTCCCATTGTGCAGGAAGCTGCATTGCTTTCATCGGTATCGATGTGCATTGCAAGTGCATATGAGGGGCTTACTCTTACGATAACGTCACCGAAAATAAGTGAACGGCCGTCAGTTTCAACCTTAACGTTAACAATCTGCTTGTCCTGAAGGTCATACTTTGCAGCATCCTCGGGAGTCATATGGATGTGTCTCTTAGCGATGATAACACCGTCCTTGAGCTCAACCTCACCCTTGGGGCCTACAAGCTTACATCCGCCGCTGCCTTCAAGGTCACCTGACTCACGGATAGGAGCCTTTACACCGATTGAACGTGCATCACCTGCTGAAAGCTCAACCTGAGTTTCAGGACGAACGGGTCCGAGAATTGAAACACCGGGGAAGCTACCCTTTGCGCCGATAACCTGAACTCTTTCCTCACAGGCGTACTGACCGGGCTGTGAAAGATCCTTTTTCTTTGTAAGCTCGTAGCCTTCACCGAAAAGAATGTCAAGCACTCTGCGGCTTACGTGTACGTGTCTTGCTGAAGTTTCTACTAAAACGGGTTTTGCCATAATATTTATCCTCCAATTGTTTGAATTTTTATATCCATATTATTTTACAACAAAAAGCCTTCAATTTCAACCTTGTTGATAAAATTTGTTTTACCAGAGCTTTTCGGGATAAACTCCGTCTCTTATTTTCTGTCCGAGAGCATCAACAACAAAGGCTCTGTCCTCCTTATAGGTAACGCCGTACCACTTTTCGGTAGTGGCAACTACTCTTACCTCTGCCTTACCCTCCTTAAGAAGCTCATCAACAACAAAGGGGAGGAAGTATTCACACTTGAGGGGATTTTCCTTAATACCTTTTTCGAGGAAGGCAGCAAATCTTTTTTCAAGCTCTGCCATCATTTCAGGAGTAAAGCCCCAGCAGTTCATTGAAACAGTTGTACCTGCGGGAATATCAGTCCAGGTCGCGCCGTCGTCCTCGGTAAACTGAATTTTATCATCGTTGATTGCAATCTTTGTTCTTTCAACAATATCGGTAAGATAGCCGTGCTCATCAGTCTGACATACACCTCTTGCAACAGTTCCGTTTTCGGTAAGGGTGTTTTCTACCTTGAAGCCTACCATACAGAAGGAATACTTATCTCCTGAGCCGCAGTCCTTTACAAGCTCATCGTGAATAAGGCGGAAGGTTTCCTTTCCGTAGTAATCATCAGCGTTGATAACGGCAAAAGGACCGTCAACAATATTTCTGCAGGCAAGCACAGCCTGACCTGTACCCCAGGGCTTCACTCTGCCTTCGGGAACAGTAAAGCCCTCAGGAAGATCATTCATATCCTGGAATGCATAGTCAACCTCAATTTTACCGTCATATCTGCCGTCGGTGATTTTTCTGAAATCCTCTTCGATTTCGTGCTTGATTACAAAAACCACCTTATCAAAGCCTGCCTCGGCGGCATCATAAACTGAATAATCAAGAATAATTTCACCGTTAGGGCCGACGGGGTCAATCTGCTTGAGTCCGCCGTAGCGGCTGCCCATTCCTGCTGCCATAACTACAAGAGTTGTCTTTTTCATAATAACAATCTCCTTAATTTTATTTTTCTATATTGTATCACCTTTTTCCCGAAAAGGCAACAACTTAAAGCATTTATTACAATATACCTGTCACCCTGAATTAACAAAAATTATAAAGTCTGTATCCACTTGACACAAAACCGTTTTAATGCTATTATAGCATTGTAAATAAAATGAAAAGGAGTTGTAGCTATGGAAAATATGCAGAAGGTTCTCGACATAATCAATATGGTTTTTGACACCATCAGAAAATACATCCTTCTTGTTCTCGGCAGAGAGGACGAAATCGAAGGCGAGGTTCCCGTTTTTCCCTGGGATAAATAATCAAAAGCTAAAACCGTTGGAAGCCGATATTCCAACGGTTTTGTTTTATAACGCGATAACTTGCTGCTTTTACCAGGCTTAATCAATCAACATATAAATCTCTGATTCCCTCAAGTGAACGTATTGCGGAAATTGTCAGGCTGAAGCCCTCCTCATCGCGGGGAAAGACTACCGCCTTCATCACAACGGAATCACTTTTTCTTTTTGTCGGTGAGGAGTCTGCATAAAGCACCTCAAGGGTGTGCAGATTTCCGCCGTAGCGTTTTACTATCGTACCGATTTCCGCCGCCTGACGGGACATATTTTCAGCCTCGATGTAAATATTTTTAGACGGATTACCTCTTGCGACAAAGCGCTTGAAGGTGTTGAGGGTAAGATAAATAAATAACGTTGTTACAAGTGCACCTACATAATAGCCTCCGCCGACGGCAAGACCTATACAGGAAACAGCCCAGAGAGAGGCCGCCGTTGTAAGACCCTTGACGGAAAAGCCCTCACGCAGAATTGTACCTGCACCGAGGAAGCCGATACCGCTGATTACCTGCGCACCGAGTCTTGTGGGGTCGAAGTTTGCAAGGCCCTCATATTCAAGAAAAATATACCTTGACGTCATCATTACAAGGGTAGAGCCCACGGCAACAAGAATATGTGTTCTGAAGCCTGCAGGGCGGTGAGAATGCTCTCTTTCGTAACCGATGATACCGCTGAAAAGAACCGTCAGCAGCATTTTCACAACTGCATCAAGGGCATAGCCCACCTGAGGCAGCTCAAAAAAATCACGTACTGCATTCATTACGCTGTCCATTGCGGTCATCTCCTTTTCTCCTCAGATCAGGTAGTAATTATGTAGCATATTATATCACCCTCAGGCAACAATTGCAACCATCAATTATTAACAAATATCTCCTTTATTTATAAGTATAATCAAAACAGTTGAAAACTTTTACGGTTTGTGGTAAAATACAATATTATGTATTGAATAAACTTAATTTCTATAAATGAGGTGACATAAATGGGCTTTCTTAAAAAGCTGTTCGGTGACTACTCTGCAAAGGAAATAAAAAGAGTAAAGCCTCTCGTTCAGAAAGTGCTCTCTTATGAGGACGACCTTGCAAAGCTTACCGATGCAGAGCTCAAGGCAAAAACCCCCGAATTCAAGGAAAGACTTGAAAAGGGCGAAACCCTTGACGATATTCTCCCCGAGGCATTTGCCGTCTGCCGCGAGGCATCCTGGCGTGTGCTTGGTATGAAGCACTTCCCCGTACAGATTATGGGCGGTATTGTTCTTCATCAGGGCAGAATTGCCGAAATGAAAACAGGTGAAGGTAAAACCCTTGTTGCTACCCTTCCCGCATATCTTAACGCACTTTCAGGCAAGGGCGTTCACATCGTTACCGTAAACGACTACCTTGCACGCCGAGACAGCGAGTGGATGGGCAAGGTTTACCGCTTCCTCGGTCTCACCGTAGGACTCATTGTAAACGGTCTTGACAACAGCGACCGCCGCAAGGCATACGCCGCAGATATCACCTACGGCACAAATAACGAGATGGGCTTTGACTATCTTCGTGACAATATGGTGCTTTATCTTGACCAGAAGGTACAGAGAGGTCACAACTATGCAATCGTCGACGAGGTTGACTCAATCCTTATCGACGAGGCGAGAACTCCCCTTATAATTTCAGGTATGGGCGGCAAATCCTCGGAGCTTTACTCCGTTGCAAACAGCTTTGTAAACACCCTCAGGTGCCTCAAAATTGCGGAGACAGACTCCAAGATGAATCTTGAGGATCTCGCTGCAGAAAGCGGTGCAGACTACATTGTAGACGAAAAGCACAAGAGCTGCAACCTTACAAAAAGCGGTATCCAGAAGGCTGAGCGCTTCTTCAATGTCGCCAACCTTTCCGACCCCGAAAACCTCACCCTTTCACATCACCTCAACATTGCCATCAAGGCTCACGGTGTTATGACAAGGGATATCGACTACGTTGTAAAGGACGGTCAGGTGCTTATCGTTGACGAGTTCACAGGACGTATTATGCTCGGCAGACGCTACAATGACGGTCTTCATCAGGCAATTGAAGCCAAGGAAGGCGTTAAGGTTGCCCGCGAGAACAAGACTCTCGCAACCATTACCTTCCAGAACTATTTCCGCCTTTACGACAAGCTTTCAGGTATGACCGGTACAGCTATGACCGAGGTTAACGAATTCAGAGAAATCTATTCTCTTGACGCCGTTGAAATTCCCACAAACAAGCCCCTGCTCCGTAAGGATAACAATGACGTCATCTTCCAGACAGAGCAGTTCAAATTCAACGCTATCATCGAAAAGATTTTAGAGTGCCACGAAAAGGGACAGCCCGTGCTCGTAGGTACTATCTCCATTGAAAAGAGTGAAAAGCTTTCAGCCGCCCTCAAGAGACGCGGTATCAAGCACAATGTTCTAAACGCAAAGCATCACGACAAGGAAGCCGAGATTGTTGCTCAGGCAGGTAAGCTCGGTGCAGTTACCATTGCTACCAATATGGCAGGCCGAGGCACCGACATTATGCTCGGCGGTAATGCTGAATTCCTTGCAAAGAGCCAGATGAGAAAAATGGAATACTCCGAGGAGCTTATCAGCGAGGCAACAGCCTTCGGCGACACAGACAACGAGGACATCATTGAGGCACGCGAAACCTTCAAACGCCTTGAAAAGCAGTATAAGGAAGAAATTGCCGAGGAAGCCGAAAAGGTACGCGAGGCAGGCGGTCTTTACATCATCGGTACAGAGCGCCACGATTCAAGACGAATCGACAACCAGCTCCGCGGTCGTAGCGGACGTCAGGGCGACCCCGGTGAAAGCCGTTTCTACCTTTCAATGCAGGATGACCTCCTCCGTCTTTTCGGCGGTGACAGAATGATTGCAATTATGAACAGTATGCCTGTTGACAAGGACACACCTATCGAAAACGGTATGCTTTCCAAGCAGGTTGAGTCCGCTCAGCGTAAGGTTGAGGGTAACAACTTTGCCGCCCGCAGACACGTTATCTCCTTCGACGACGTTATGAACCGTCAGAGAGAAATCATTTACACCCAGCGCGACAAGGTGCTCAAGGGCGAGGATATGAAGCCCGTTATCACCAAGATGATTGACGATTCAATCGGTGACACCGTTGAATTCTTCTGCCCCGCAAACGTTCCCTCAAGTGAGTGGCATCTCCCCTCACTCAAGGAAAAATATATGGGCTGGCTCACCACCGAGGATGATTTCACCGAGGATAGAAAGTACAAGTCCGAGGAAATCTACGATATCCTCACAGACCGCGCTCACAGGCTTCACGAGGAAAGAGAAGCACTTTACGGTGAGGAAATGATGCGCAACATTGAGCGTGAAATGCTTCTTCGCAACGTTGATATGAAGTGGATGGACTACATTGACGCTATGGACGAGCTCAAGCGTAGCGTAGGACTTCTCGCATACGGTCAGAAGGACCCCGTTGTTGCTTTCAGAGAGCTCAGCTATGATATGTTCGACGAAATGACAACCTCAATCCGTGAGGACACAGTCAAGACCGTACTTGCAGTACGCTTCAAGACCGACGAGGAAATCAAGCGTGAGGAGGTTGCAAAAATCACCTCAACCTCAACCGGCGGTGACGGAAGTGAAAAGGCCAGACCCGTGAAGAACGAGGGCAAGAAAATAGGCGTTAACGATCCCTGTCCCTGCGGAAGCGGTAAGAAATATAAGAAGTGCTGCGGAAGACCCGGTGCAGAAGCAAAATAAAAGTTCTTTTGATTACTTTTCTTTCAAGAAAAGTAATGGCACGCGCCGAGCGAAAAACACAATAAAACGAAAAGCCGTGGAGTTTTCCATGGCTTTTGTGTTTTTATTGACAAACATTTTCCTTAATGTTACAATTTCATTATAACTAATCTGTATTGTGAGGTGAGTTTTTTGCATATCATTTTAGAAAACAAAAGCAACAAAACCTTGCTTATTAACCTTAACGGACAAAATTTAAAACTAAACCCCTTCGGCAAGGATTTTTTCACAGTTGACAGCAACCGTATTTCTCTTAATCTCACAACCGACGACAAATACTCTTCGGATAAATATGCACAAAAGGCAGGCTATTACTGTTTCCACCGCTTCATCACCGTATCGCAATACGACTTCCCCGCAGAAAATGATTTCACCCTTGAGCTTTATGTTGAAACTAAAAAAGGCGACCATTTTGAAAGCTATCAACGTGTTTCACCCTGCTGCAAGGAGTTCACCTTACCTAATCCGATTTATACCCTTAAGGATGCAGACGAGGTAAAGGAGAAGTTTATACTAAATGAAAAGCTTGAAAACAAGGCAGAAAAACGAGGCAATTTTTTCGCAAGACTTGACAGCATCGGCGAGATTGCAAGCAATATAATTATATTCCTGTTTTTTGCAGGTATTGTCGCAGGTGTATTCGGATTTATATGGATAAACATTTCACTTAAAGCGGCAGTAATTACTTTTGCTGTTCTCGGTTTCATCGGTTGGCTTGTTTTCAAAGTTACCAAAAAACTCATAAACCGCGCAGGCAAAACCGCAGACAAATTCTTCGGCAGTAAGCTGTTTGACAAAACAATGGACAAGGCCGATGAAAAATTTGAAGAAAAATACGTTTACTGCAAGGATATGCCCGAGGAACTTTTCAAGGACAGAAATTCATTCTTCGACCCGAATTACATAAGTGCTGTTTTCAAATACAGCAACAAAAACATCTGACAGGAGAAAAAGATGCAGATATTTCTCAAAAACGAAAGCAATAAAAACATTATAATAAATATAGATCATCGCATTTATACCCTCGTTCCGCAGGAAGGTAAGTATGCAGAAACAGAAGAAGGCACGGTAAGGCTCAGCGTAACCGCCGACGAACGCTACCGCACGGAGACCGTAAAAGGCAGACTTGGCTTAAGCTATTTCCACCGCTTCATTGTCAAATCAGACTATACGGTAACACTGAAGAACAACAGTACAATCAGATTTTACGCTGAATCTGCCCACGGAAACAACCTTGAAAGCTACACCCGCATTTATCCCTTCTGCTCTGACTGCGTTTTCTCCGCACCGTTTTATACCGTTAACAACGAGCGGGAAGCAAGGGAGCATATCGCAAAAAGTGATAAAAACGAGGTTATACTTCTGCAGGGAGCAGGAATTGCAGGCAAGCTTTTCAAGGCTAAAAACACCTTCGACGATATCATCACCGCTCTCATTCTCGGTGTGATAGCACTTGTTGTTTTTGTGCTTGTATGGATTTTCAAGGATTTTAAAACTGCCGCTATGATTTACGGCGGATTTGCCGTTTTCGGCTTTTTACTGTGGAAACTCATATTGGAAAGAGTACTAAAAAAAGCTAAAGCAAAAGCAAAAAGCAAAGCCGAAAAAAAGGTGGAAAAGCTGTTTCTTCCATGCAATGATATGCCCGAGGGAATTTTCAAAAGCAAGGATTCGTATTTTGATAACGATTACATTACTGCCGTGTTTAAGCACAGCACCAAAAGAGTATAGCTCACACAAAAAGGTCGCGATTATTCGCGACCTTCATTTTTTATATCGCCGTTTTTGTTACGGCTCTTCTGATAAATCTTCCCGTTCATCGGCTTTTTACCGTTCGTCTTCATATCATACTCACGGATAAAGCCGTCGATTTTTTCAAAATTGTACGGGTCTTTTTCGTTGTTTTTCATTTTTTCACCCTCACTTATTTTATGCGGTGTGAAAGTTAAAATGAAAAGCAATTTTTTCTTTTTTTCGCTCGGCGCGTGCCGTTACCTTTCTTGTAAGAAAGGTAACCCAAAGAACTTTTCTTTTTTATACCTTGCTCGGGTCAAGGCTCAGGGTAATGCTCTCACGCTTGGGCACAAGCTGTGTAAGCTTCACGCCCGCCGCCTCAAACATTCTCCTTGAAGCTCGCACTGTCGGAGTTGTCTCATATTTGTTTGAAAGATAAACAACCTCTTTTATACCGCTCTGGATGATTGCCTTTGCACATTCGTTGCAGGGGAAAAGAGCAACATAAATTCTGCAGCCCTCAAGGTTTGCACCGCGGTTGTTGAGAATGGCGTTAAGCTCAGCGTGGCAAACATAGGGGTACTTTGTATCGTATGTGTCGCCCTCTCTCTCCCAGGGGAATTCATCGTCGTCACAGCCTGCCGGGAAGCCGTTATAGCCCATTGACATAATTCTGTTATTCTGATTAACAATGCAAGCACCAACCTGTGTGCTTGGATCCTTACTTCTGTATGAGGAAAGCACCGCAATTCCCATAAAATATTCGTCCCATGATAAGTAATCCTGTCTCTTTGCCATTTTCTTTTCTCCTTATCTTTTTATTTTATTCATAACCCGGAGCGTAGCGACCCATAATTTTACATTCTGCATTTTGCATTTTGCATTTCAAGGTCGCAGACCTTGTATTCATTCCGCACCGCGGTAGTATAAGCCTCTTGTATAGTCGCCCTTGACCGCCTTGCCCTTGCGGTAGGCGTCAAGTATTGCATCCGCAATTTCCTTCTTTTCCACCGTAAAATACAGGGCAAGAAAATCGACACCCTTTATTTCACCGAGTCTGTCCGCCATGTAAATCGGCTGACTGTTAAGCACCTCGCTGCAGCCAAAGGAGCAGACCACGGGAAATTTTTTATTCATTCTGTCAGTGAGATATCCGCCGCCCTTGCACTCCTCACAGTCCTTGCCGTTTTTAATCGGACAGTTCCTCGTAAGCATCAGCGGCAGTCTGCCGTAGGCAATTATTCCCTTTTTTGCATCCGTGCCGATTTTTTCAAGCTGACCGAGAGTAAGCTCAGGTGACAAGGTTATTTCCTTTACACCAACCCCCTCAAAAAAGTCTGCCGAAAGGCTGTTGAAAACGTTAAGCGCAAAGCCTCCGTGAATTTCAAAGCCCAGCTTTTTCGCAATTGCAACGGCATCGAGAGTTGAGCAATATGCAATTTTAAAACCGTGAGTTTTAAACATCGCAAGTCTTTTTTCCACAAGCTCCTCTGCGCCGAAAATGCCCCTCGGAATCTCAATTCCCACAGAAACAGGCAGGTTTTTAAGCTTTTCCACAGAGTTTTCCGCAGTCATAAGGGGAACGTATAAGTTTTCCACACCCTCAAGATTTTCGGGAATACGGCTCACGGAAGCCACTCTTACGTTGAATTTCGGCTTACTGTTCTTTCTTTCAGCCTTACTCTGAAGCTTATTTATAAGAGCAGAAGCGTCTATATCTGTAAAGCTATTAGCCTTTACACCCGCAAGCTTGCTTTCAAGCTCTTCAAGTGCTTTTCTCCGAAGCTCATTTATAACACTTGCAGGGACAATCAGACCCTCATCAAGGTCAATTTCAATTTTTTCTGCGTAAAACTGCGTGCCGCCGCATTTTGCAATTCTCTCCGCAAGTCCTTCTTTTGTAAGCGGCTTATTAAGCGCCCTTTCGGGAATCGCTTCACTTTCAATAAAAACGAGCTTACCCTCACATGAAGCGGAAAGGCTGACCCTTTCGCCCTCGGGAACGGTTAAATGAAAATCGACACCGAAGCGGGGCTGCTCCTTTTCATAGAGCCTTGCAAGCTCTTTAAGCAGCTCGTTTGTAGCCGAGGTTACATCCTCCTTCTGCCTTGTGCCGAACATATCTCTGCCGCGTTTGTTTTCAAAATATCCGTCAGTAAAGCCCGATCGGGAAAACACACCGCGAAGCCTTCTGAGCATCTCCTCATTCGGCTCACCGTCACGGCTCTGCCTTATGGCAGTAACTGCCGCCGCAACATATTCGGGGCGCTTCATTCTGCCCTCAATTTTAAGCGAGTCGATACCGAGGTCACGGATTTCATCAATCCGCTCTGCAAGGGATAAATCCTTAAGGCTGAGATCAAAGCCTGTTCCGCCCTGAGCCGCAAATGGAAGACGGCAGGGCTGAGCACAAAGACCTCTGTTGCCGCTTCTTCCGCCGAACATACTGCTCATATAGCATTGACCCGAAACGGACATACAATGTGCGCCGTGGACAAACATCTCTATTTCAACATCGGTGTTGTCCTTGATACGCTTTATCTCCGCCTTATTCATTTCACGGGGAAGCACAACACGGTCAAAGCCCATCTCCTCAAGGAGCTTCACTCCGGAGACAGTCTGCACCGACATCTGGGTCGAGGCGTGGCGTTCAAGTCCGGGACAAGCCTTTTTCACAAGCGTTGCAAAGCCCGTATCCTGCAGAATAACCGCATCTGCACCCGAAGCGCACACATCCTTCAAAACAGCTAAAGCGGCGGATATTTCACCGTCGCTTATAAGTGTGTTCATTGTAACGTGAACCTTCATTCCGTGGCTGTGACAAAGCCTTACTGCCTCACCGAGAAGGTCACCCTCAAAATTATCCGCCTTTATTCTGGCGTTGAATGCCTTTGCACCCATATATACCGCGTCCGCCTTACAGCGCACCGCGGCAACCACCGACTCAAATGAGCCGGCAGGTGCGAGTATTTCGACTTTGTTTTTCATTATTACTTATTCTCGAGGTTAAGTATAGCGTCAAGCTCTCTTCTGAGTCTTTCGTTTTCCGCGCGGAGTGACTCAACCTCTTTTTTATACTTTTCACTGTCGTGTCTTGCAAGGTCAGCCTTACTCTTTGCCGCAGAGGCATCGTCAAGGTAGTCCTTGATCTGCTCACGGAGTCTGTCAGCGGTTGCGGTTGCCTTTTTGCTTTCATCGGCATAATCCAGAGCAGCAAGCACCGCCGCCTGAGTTGTGGAAAGACGGCTGTTGACCTTGAGAATCCCCGCCATCTTAGCGTCAAGCTCCTTACCGAGAAGCTGAACGTATCTCGGGTCATCCTCTGCAAGGATTGAGTAATCTGCGCCCATAATCGTCACTTTAACTTTATTTGCTGCCATAAATTATCACCCTTTCATTGTGATTATATAATATAACTTTCTCTTTTTATTTGCTGATGCTTTCAGCATCAACAATTCCGCCCTCGGCCTTTTCGTAGCTTACGGTTACGGTATCGCCTACATTAAGGATAACAACGCCCTCCTCATCGCTTGCCTTGATTGCAAAGTAGGTGTTGTCCTCTGCAAGGCTGATATAGTAAACGCTGTTACCGTCAATTACGGCTGTGCGGATATCGTCGATTGCTCCGCTCTTTGTAAGAAGCTCTGTCTCGGGCTCGTCAGCCTCGCCGTTATTATTTGTAGCATTTTCAATTTCATCAATATCAACATCTATTTTGATGTTATTCTGCTTCAGTGTATCAACATACTGCTTTGTACATTCTGCAATTTTTTCACCTATTGCAACAACCTGATAGTTCTGCACGTTAACCATTGCATAACGTCTCACAAGGCTGTCGCTGTCCTTAAGTGACATAAAGTATGTGGGCTCACCGCTGATGTTAAGGAGAATGGGGAAGGTTGCCTGATACTTATAGTTCTGCACCTCACCCTGAGCGGATACCATAGCTGAGGTTTCCTTAGCACCTGAAACCTCGTAGAAGTTTGCTTCCTTTGTTCTCATATTCATAAGAACAAAGCCTACAATAGCCTGGTCGTTACCTGCAGATGTTACACCTGTGTAAGCGTAAACGTCGTCATCCTTTGCAATGTAGTTTGTACCCTCGGTAGCAACCTTAACGCCTTCCTGACCGAGAATTGAGTTGATGAAGCCGTTCTTGTACTGACCGTAATAGTTGAACTGCTCAACAAGAAGCGCATCTGAATAAATACCGTCAATCCACTGAAGCTCTGTGCTTGTCTTTACCTCATCAACGGTGTACTCCTTCATTTCACCCGTAATGGCATCAACAATAACAACACCCTTTACATCAGTACCGCCGAAAAGACCGATGGTCTTGTCAAGCACGGTGCAAAGCCAGAAGGGTCTGCCGCTTTCGTCAATTTCAAAGCGGGGTGTATCGAAAATGTAAGTGGGATAGCTGAAGCGCACGTGACGCATAAGATATTTGCCGAAGTGCTCTGTTGTTGCGTATCTGATGTACTCGCCCTCGGGGAGGGTAACAAGCTCAGCCTTCTGGCTTACCATGTTAACAACAACATAGCCGGGAAGACCGCTCTTTGTATTCTTGAGCCACTTAAAAATATCACCGTAGGCAAGAGTTGTGAGCTTAACGGGGTTATTCTTATAGTTAATCTGCGTGAAAGCATTTGAAATTTCAAACTGTGAAACCTTACCGATAGCTGCAAGATCACCGAGTGTACGGTTTGCAAGCGCCTTTGCGGAAGCATCATCGAGAACGGGAACATTGGAGAAATCCGCCTCGGCGATATCACTCGCAAAGCTTTTTGAGTCGTCTACATCAATAATGTTGCTGTAGGTCTTAGCTCTGAAGAAAACCGCAGAGGTAAGATATCCGACGCCCACAACCACAACAAGAATACCTGCGAGTATAACGGGCACAAGTGATTTTTTCTTTACATAAGGAGTATATTCGGGTCTGATGTGTGCAGAGCTTGTAACAAAAAGCAATGCGACAAAAATTGCAAGCACCGTTCCGAGGAACATATATGTGTCTGTGCTTTTGAAGTTAAGAGGAGGAAGCATAAAGTAATATGCAATCGCTCCGCCGATTACCGTTCCGATAATGCTGATAAGCATCTTGAGTCCGGCCTTTTTAGGTACAAGGTAAGCGTTCTTGCCGCTTCCCTTGCCGTTACCGCCGTTGCCTGTAAAATCTACTTTGATGGGTTCCATTATGTGTCTCCTTTTCGGGTTATTACTTTTTTTATTATTGACCGTTCAGCTTAAGCCGCATCAGTCTTAATCAATATTTTCTTGAAAGCTGACCTTCAGCTTCCTCTTTTGTGATTTTACCTACATTGTAGTCAGCCATAACCTGAACGTCCTTGTCGTTAAGCTTGTAAAGGCTCCAGATAGCAAGTGCTACTACAAGGCCGATGATGGGTACTGCATTATAGGTGAACCAGAGACCGTCAAGAGCCTCGGCGGTCTGCTGTGCTCTTGCGTTGATTGCTTCAAGGGCCTCAAAGCTGTCAACACCGTCAAAGGTCTTGAAGCCGAAGAAGCCGAGAAGAGCAAGACCGAGTGAGCCTGAAATCGCAGCTGCAAGCTTAACTGCAAAGGTCTGGATAGCGAAGGTGATGCCCTTTGCCTCTGTGCCGGTTGTGTACTGTCCGTACTCTGCACAGTCAGGTGTGAAGGTAAATGCAAGAACACCGATAATGCCGAGAGGAATTGATCTGAGCATAAAGATGACCGTGAAGATGATGAAGTTGCTTCTTGCAAAATCGGGAATAAGCAGGAACGAGAATACGATTGCAGCAATAACTGAAATCTTGAAGAGCTTTGTCTTGTCTATTTTTCTGATGATTTTCGGCACAAGCAGAGCCATAAAGAGCTGGGGAAGTGCGGCAACGGTACCCGTGATAAGTGATGCAAGGGTATTGTTGAAAATATAGTATGCAACGATAAGGTGAAGTGCATTGTAGGTCTGCGCGCCCGAATAGAACACATAACCGATATAATAGATAAGAAGATACTTGTTGCTTACGATATATTTGAGCATTCTTCTTACGGTAAACTGCTCTTCGTCAATGCTCTTGTTTCTTTCTTCACACTTGAAGCATACGGGGAACATTGTTGCAGCAGCAACTACAGCTACGATAACTGAAACCCAGCCGTAGCCGAGGCCTACAAATTCACTGATGAGAAGTGTTACAAGCACGGTTGTAAGTGCTGAGCCTACACCGCCGGTGATACCCTTGAGTGAGAGGATGGTATTTCTTTCTTCAACGTTGCTTGTCATAGCGGTAATAATACCGAAGGCGGGAACATCACAAAGAGTATATGCAGTATCCCATACTATGTAAGCAATTGCAAACCAAGCAAGCTTGAAGGCTTCACTTGTTGAAGGCGTGTTGGGAATAATGAAAACTGCGATTGTTGAAATAGGTGTAAGTGCACATGCGATTTTCAGCCAGGGAATATATTTCTTTCCGCTTCTGAAGTTCACCTTATCAAACACAACACCGAAAAGAGCATCGTTGACAGCGTCCCATACCTTAACCGCAAGCATAACCGAAGCCGACTTGACGGGATTTACACCGATAAGAAGCAGATAGGTTGTAAGGTATGCGGCAATCATATTGTAAATCATATTCTGACCGAAGAAATAAAAGTAATAGCTTTTTCGTTCGGTGGGATTAGTCTGCCACAACGGATTTTTGTTAGGTTTCATAATGTTTTCTCCTTTTCAGCTCCGTCTGCACAGAGCAAAAATAACTACTTAGTTTATTTTACCATTAACTGCGCCTTTAGTCAATGAAAAAACTTATTTTTACTTTTATTTAATAAGCCTGCATAAACCGTCTGTAAAGGCGCAATACTAATCACAAAACATTTAAACCTGAAAAGGAGCCACTGCAATGAAAAAAACATCTGTAATTTTAGTCATTTCCCTGATTGTTGCATTAGTCTTTGTTCTTGTCGCCTGCGGTGACAGCACAAAAAATGATATGGACAACGGTATGACCACCCTTAAGGACGATATGACCTCAATGATGGAGGGCATGAGCTCAGCCGTCAGCGACCTTGACAGCAGTCTTACGGCAGAGGGCAATGTTACCAAGGATAATTCCTCAACAGGACTTTTTGAGGAAATGACCTCCGACAAAGCCTCAACAGAGAAAAGCACCACGGAGAAAAGCACATCCTCAAC
Source organism: Acutalibacteraceae bacterium (assembly GCA_045658745.1). Lineage (GTDB taxonomy): Bacteria > Bacillota > Clostridia > Oscillospirales > Acutalibacteraceae > UBA6857. The sequence continues at coordinate 31,370 of JAZOVO010000093.1, forward strand.
CACCTCCGGAAGCTTTGCGACGACATCAGAATCAGCAAACCCGTAAAGCTTATATCTTTCAACCACTCCGTTTTTTAAGACGGAGTGGTTTTTTAAAAAAATGTGTTATAATATGAAAGGATTTACGCTTACGGGACGTATTACTTATGAATTCACATACAACGAATTCATAAAAAACGCATTACGGAGGTAATCACAATGAAAAAAATTTTAGCAATCATAATCACCGCACTTGTGCTTGTTACAGCCATAGCCGTACCCGCTATGGCGGCGAGAAACGCAAGACAGGCAAGCTTTGTTGACGCCGACAACAACGGCATCTGCGACAACAAAGCAGAAAGCTGTCCCGCTCAGAACGAAGGCAAAAGCTGCAACGGTGCAGGCTATGCAGACGCCGACAATGACGGCATCTGCGATAACAGATTCGCAAACTGCAAAGGTCAGAGCTCCGGTTGCAAAAGCAACGGTACAAACTACGTTGACAATGACAATAACGGCATCTGTGATAACAGACCCGCAAACTGTAAAGGCCGCGGCACAAACTGCAAGGGCAACAGATAAGAAAACATATAGCTAAAACATTTGAAAGGAGGAGGAACATGCGAAGCGAAGCGGAGGCAAACAGAGCCATTGAAAAATACGCCGACATGATCAGGCGTATATGTATGGTCAACCTGAAAAACTACGCCGACACGGAAGATGTTTTTCAGACGGTTTTTATCAAGTATGTTCTTTCTCCCAAGGAATTTGAAAACGAGGAACATGAAAAAGCATGGTTCATACGGGTAACGATGAACTGTTGCAGGGATTTTTTCAGAAGCTTACAGCTTAAACGCACAGAGCCACTCGATGTGTTGAAGGATTACGCCGCACCGCTCACGCAGGAAGCAACAGAAGTCCTCACAGCAGTAATGAATCTGCCTCATAAATACCGCGGACCGGTTTATCTTTGCTACTACGAGGGCTACACTGCCGTGGAAACGGCGAAAATTTTAGGCAGAAACACAAACACCGTATACACCCTTTTAGCAAGGGCAAAAAAATTACTACGTAAAGAACTGGCAGGTGAAGAGGATGAAAAAGCAGATAGCATCGGCATTTGACGAAATTAAAGCCGAACAGCAATTGAAAACAGATACAAAGTATTTTATTTATGAGTTTTACAACAAAAAGGAAGCCACAAATCACAAGCCGCGAAAAAAACTAATCCTCGCGCCCTTATGTGTAGTTCTTGTTGTTATTTTAACGGCAGGCGTTTTGACATCCACTATTCCGGTAAGCGCGGTCAGCTTTGACATTGAAAACACCTCGATAGAGCTTGAGCTCAACAGACTCAACAAGGTTGTGAAAGTAAATTGTTTCGGCGAAGAAAACGTTTTTTCGCAACTGAAGCTCAAAAACCTTGACTGCGAAAAGGCCGTTTCACTGATTATCGAAAGAGTAAAAAGTCAAAACGCAGATATTTCTTCTGCATCCCTTACGGTAAACTGCAAAAGCACAGAAAAGGCAGAAAAAATTTCGGATACAATTTCAAACAAAGCCACGCAGGACATACCGATAAGTTGCCATTCCGCCCACAAAGAGCTACGCAATGAAGCTCACGCCCACGGTATCAGCACCGGCAAGTATCAGGCTTATATTATTCTGAAGGAATATGAATCCGATTTAAGCATTGAGGATATCCGTAATATTTCTATAAGTGAACTGAAATCAAAAATCAGCAGCCACACAGAAAGCGAAAAAGAGGAAGTCATTATTCAGCCACAACAAAACGCACACTGCGAAAGCACGGATGCAGGTAACGGAAAGCATCACGGCCGCAACAAATAAAACACAAAAAAACAAGCTCTCCCGAAACACAATTTACAGGAGAGCTTTTTCTTTAAAAAAATATTCTCATAACAGTTGCAGAATTTATTTTTTTTGCTATAATAAAACTGATTAAGCATTAAAGCAAAGGAAGTGTAACGCTATGTTAACCAATGAAATCAGGGTTGCCTTTGAGGCATTCAACAAGGGCGGCAATATCGTGAGCGTAAACCAGATAACCGCAGGACTCATCAATGCAACCTATCTTATCGAAACCGACAAAAAAGAAAAATACATCCTTCAGAAAATCAACTCCTTTGTTTTCAAAAATCCTGACGGACTTATGAAAAACATTGTAGGTGTCACAAAGCACCTTTCAGAGAAAATCAAGGAATACGGCGGCGACGACAAAAGAGAAACCCTTAACTTCCAGCCCTGCACCGACGGCAAGTATTATTTCACCGACGAAAACAACGGCGTTTGGAGAATGTACATTTACGTTGACGAGGCTCTGACCTACAATAAGCCGAAAAACAATGACACCTTCAGAAGCGCAGGCTGCACCTTCGGCCGCTTTATGAAGCTCCTTGCCGACTATCCCGCCGATACACTTTACGAAACAATCGTAAACTTCCACAACACTCCCGCAAGGTACGAAAACTTCCTCAAGGCTGTCGAGGCTGATATAAAGGGCAGAAAGGAAGTATGTCAGGACGCTATCGATTTTGTTGTTTCCCGCAAGGCTGACACACACAGGCTCACCGACCTTATCGCAGAGGGTAAGCTTCCCTTAAGAGTTACCCACAACGACACAAAGCTCAACAATGTTCTTTTTGATATAGCAACAGATAAGAGCATCTGTGTAATCGACCTTGACACAATTATGCCCGGCCTTTCAATGTACGACTTCGGCGACAGCATCCGCTCGGGCGCAAACAGAGCCAAGGAGGACGAGACCGACCTTTCAAAGGTAAGCATTGACCTTGAGCTTTTCGAGACCTATGTTGACGGCTACCTCAGCGAAACCGCAGACAGTCTCACCGATACCGAGCTTGAAAACCTTGCCTTCGGCGCAAAGCTGATGACCTTTGAGTGCGGCATACGCTTCCTCACCGACTACCTCGAGGGCGACGTATATTTCAGAACAACCCATCCCGAGCATAACATCGTCAGAGCAAGAAATCAGTTCAGGCTTGTTGCTGATATGGAAGAGCATATGGACGAAATGAACGCGATTGTTATGAAGTATAAAGAGAAGTATAAGAAATAAAGATATAGAATAAAAAATAGTTCAAAGCATCGAGCTTTGAACGATTTTTGCATTATTTTATCCTTTTCCGTAAACCTGTCATTTTACCTTGCACTGTCCCTAATTGTTTCAGCTAGAACAAATCAACAGCCATCAGTATTTTTAAAATATTTTTCCACCAGAGCGTCAGTATCCTTAAGCCTGATTCTTTTTGATGCTATATATGTCTTAAGTGTTTTTCCGTCAGCAGCTTTTTTATCGGGACTGAACTTGCCGTAGCCGCATATGACAAATGTATCATCTGCTAAAACAACATTACCGCAGTAGCCGGTATCCGAGCCTGCATAGTATTCCGGCTTATCCTGATTTTCAAAATAAACGTGAGCAATTTTTATTCTGTAATCTCCCTCGGCACCGTTTTTTAAATCCTCATATGTGCCCACCCAGGCAATAAGACCTTCACTCATCCAGCCCCGTTTTCTGTCAATTTTCCTTGCGTTGATACGGGCTTTATCGCCTCTTTCAATTGAACGGAAGGTGATGAGCAGTCTGCCGTCGGATGTATACTCTGCCTTATGCCTTTCACCGTTCAATGCTGCGGGAACCTCCTTCGGTCTGCTCCAGGTCTTACCCTCGTCAACCGAAAAAGCAATCATTGAATTCACCTTTTTCGATTGACTTCTTGCGATAAGACAAAGCTCATCTCCCTTTCCGTGTTCCGAACGGATAACCTCTATTTCACACATCTGTGCGCTTTTTTCAGCATCACGGTACGGTGCAAGATATTTTTCAGGTGTGCTCCATTGCATATTTCCCTTTTCATCAAATGAAAGAACGGTTTTATAATTATGAAAAGCGTAATCGTGGAAAAATCCCATCCACCTGTCAACAAATTCACCGTTCTCCTTAAGCCTTGTAAGACTTGCCATAGCAACCATCGGCACAACTGAACATTCATCCTCATAGCTGAAGAATCTTTGAAATTCCGTCCATGTCCTGCCCTCATCCCCGGAAAGGGAGCATTCAAACCCACCGGGTGTTTTCATATTCGGCCACTTTGAATTGGCGGAAATAAGAATCAGCTTATCAGGTGTACCGTCGGAAAATTCAAGACGGTATACGGTAGGTGTTTCGAGTGACCTTTTCCAGCTTGCAGGAGTGTTTTCAACAGAGCTGCTCCAGCTCACTCCGCCGTCTTTACTGACCCTGTTGAGGACTGCACCCTTTCCGTGCCCCTTCGGGTAAACCGTTAAAATATCTCCGCTTTTAAGAAGGACACTGTCAGGATGCGCCATATAATCATTTGTATCATCCACCGCGGAAAGCCGGTAAAGGTACTCATACTCTGTTCCTTCAAGCTCCTTTGGAAATTCACTCAGATCAAGCTCAGGTATTGTATAATCCCCTCCGGTAAATTCTGCGCTTCTGAATTTAATCACGCAAAAGGTAATAATCAAGGCGACCGCTATAATTGCACCTGCTGTAAATACATATATCATTTTTCACACCTGCAATCCGTTTTTAATAGAAGGATTATAACATATTTTGAGCAAAAAATAAAGATGATAAAAGACCCCATTCATACGAACGAGGTCTTTTTGGCACCCCCTGCGAGAATCGAACTCACAACTAACCCTTAGGAGACCGCCCGGAGGGGTGTTTTTGCGTTCACTTTTAATCACTTAAAAAGCCTCGCAATCCCTTATAAATCAAGGATTGGCGACTGTTTTTATGTTAATGTAGTCACTTCTGATAACTTCTGATTTCTGCTAATATTTCACCCCGATGTTAGCAGGATATTAGCAGACCATCAACATGTAGGTGATTGATAGTATGTTAATTCTGTACCAAAAAATATCAAAACAATAACTGCAATAAATTGCTATTT
>JAZOVO010000094.1:0-63334 GCA_045658745.1 Acutalibacteraceae bacterium
CTTTACAATGAAAACGCAGACGTTTATTGCTTCTCTACATATATATTTAATGTGGATTATGTTTTGCGTTTGGTTAAAAGTCTTAAAAAATTAAAATCGGATTCCGTAATAATATTGGGCGGCCCTGAAGTCTCATACGAAAACGAGAAAATTTTAAGGGATAACCCGCATATAGATTTTATTTCCTGCGGCGAGGGCGAAATTTCTTTGACGGCATTGGTGAATTCTCTGGACAAGTCTCCCCTTCTTTCAAAAGAAAAGGTTTTTATTTTCAAAAAGATAAAGCTCGATTTTTTGTGGATGAAGGATTTCTTAAAAATCGGTGGTGTATCAGGCACAGAATCCCTCGTGCGAAACCTTGCTTATATGATAATGATTTCACGAATGGTAAATGTGGTAGGTGAACAGGGTACATATTGGGTCGCCAATAATTTTATTTGGGGTTGGTTGCTTTTGCCCGTATTACAATTGGGTGAACTCATAAAGCAAGAGATTGCAACCGATAAAGACAATATCAGCAAAAAATCAACAGGGTATTTCTCTGTCACTGCAATAATTTCTGCATTGTGGTTTATCAGTATACCGCTCTGGAAGCCGTTTATGACAAATATTTTAGGCTTTGGCGATGTAGATAAATTGTTTAATCTTGTTCTGATGCTTGTTGGCTTTTATGTTTTATATGCTTTTCAGAATGTTTTCGACTCCACATTCTATGGGCTCGGCAAAACAAACTATATGCTGTTTGAATCAATTGTAACCAACAGTATTTATTACGGTATTGCTTTTGTTCTTTACATAACAAATCTGTGGACTCCTACATTAACGGGAATAGCATTACTGTTTGGCATAGGCAACGCTTTTGACAGTATAGTTTCATTTGTGGCATATATTTATTTGTTAAGGAAAGAAAAAATAACTGTAATTAAGGCAAAAGCGGAGTGATTTCATCTCGGTCATTTGCAATTCAAAAAATTCATGCTATAATATAAAAAAACAAAGGAGGTCTTTAAATGGTACACATCGGTAACGACTGGGACGAAATCCTCGCAGACGAGTGGGCAAAGCCCTACTATCAGAATTTGCGTAAGTTCCTTAAGGCGGAGTATTCCACACAGAGGATATACCCTCATATGAATGATATTTTCAACGCCCTTAAGTATACCTCCTTTGAAAACACAAAGGTAGTAATTATCGGTCAGGACCCTTACCACGGGGCGGGTCAGGCACACGGACTGTGCTTTAGTGTAAAGCAGGGTGTAATGTTTCCGCCCTCACTCAGGAATATTTTCAAGGAGCTTAATGCGGATATCGGAAAGCCGATACCTGCTCACGGTGAGCTTACCGAGTGGGCGAAGCAGGGGGTACTGCTCCTTAATAACGTGCTGACGGTAAGGGAAGGACAGCCGACGAGCCACGCGAAAATGGGTTGGGAGATTTTTACCGACAGGGTGATAAGTGAGCTTAACAGAAAGGAAGAGCCGATTGTTTTTCTCCTTTGGGGCGCTCACGCGCAGAAGAAGGCGGAGATTATAACTAATCCGAGGCATTACAAGCTGATGACGGTGCATCCGAGTCCGCTTTCGGCGTCGAGGGGATTTTTCGGTTGCAGGCATTTTTCGAAGGCGAATGAGATTTTAAAGCAAAACGGACTTGAAGAGATAGAATGGTAAAAAGCTAAAGTTCTTTTGGTTACTTTTCTTTCAAGAAAAGTAACGGCACGCGCCGAGCGACAAATAAATATAATAAAAAATAAAGTTCACGGAATTTATTTTTTTCCGTGAACTTTTATGTTGATAGAATTTGTTTAATGACCTCGCCGGTCGGGCGTTCTTTCTTGTAAGAAAGAACCAAAGAACTTTACTTGTTTTTTAATCAACCTTGATTATTCTGATAATGTTCTCAATCTCCGAAATCTTCTCAATCAGCTTGTCACTCGCATGCTCGGGTGTATCAATAATCGTACAAGCATAATTACCCCTTGAACGGTTTGCCATATTGTCAATGTTGATACCCTCAGCGGAAATGTGAGTAGTAATCGAGCTTAAAATGTTGGGCACATTCTTGTGAAGAATGAGAAGTCTGCCGCCTTCAGCAGTGCGGGGCATTGAAATTGAGGGGTAGTTTACGCTGTTTGTGATGTTGCCGTTCTGAAGGAAATCGTCAAGCTGATGAACAGCCATAACTGCACAGTTGTCCTCGGATTCGGCAGTTGATGCGCCAAGGTGGGGGATTGCAATTGCGTTTTTGCAGGTCTTGATTTCCTCGTTGGGGAAGTCGGTAACATAAGCGCTTACCTTACCGCTTTCAAGAGCCTCTCTGAGGTCGTCAAAGTTTACAAGGTCAGCACGGGAAAGGTTGATAATCTTTACGCCGTCCTTCATCTTTGCAATGCTTTCCTTGTTGATCATACCCTTTGTGTCCTTTGTTGCGGGAATGTGAAGGGTGATATAGTCAGCGTTTTCGTAAATTTCGTCATAGGTTGCTGCCTTGTTGATTGACCTTGAAAGGTGCCATGCAGCCTCAATAGTGATAAAGGGGTCGCAGCCGATAACCTTCATGCCGAGGCTTTTTGCGGAGTTTGCAACCATACCGCCGATTGCGCCATGTCCGATAACGCCGAGGGTCTTGCCGAGAATTTCGCAGCCGCCGAAGGCGCTCTTGCCCTTTTCAACCTGCTTTGCAATGTCCTCTTCGAGGGTCTTTGCCCATTCAATACCGCCTACGATGTTTCTTGAAGCAAGCAGAAGAGCGGCGATTGTAAGCTCCTTAACGCCGTTTGCGTTTGCGCCGGGTGTGTTGAAAACAACAATGCCCTGCTCTGCACAACGGTCAACGGGGATGTTGTTAACGCCCGCACCGCAGCGCACAATTGCGGTCAGCTTGTAGCCGAAGTCCATTGCATTAAGGTTAGCCGAGCGCACAAGGATAGCGTCGGGATTTTCTGCTGTATCTGAAATAGCGTATTTGTTTCTGTCAAGCTCGTTGAGTCCGACAGGTGCAATTTTGTTCATTGTCTGGATAATTTTCATCTCGTAATCTCCTCTATCCAAAGTCTTATTGTGTTATGCCTTGGGATTTTCCTCGGCGAATTTTTTCATAAAGGCTACAAGTGCCTCAACGCCCTCGTAGGGCATAGCGTTGTAGATTGAAGCTCTCATACCGCCTACGCTGCGGTGACCCTTAAGGTTCTTGAGTCCTGCGGCGGAAGCCTCTGAGGCAAACTTTTTATCAAGGTCTGCATCGCCTGTAACGAAGGTGACGTTCATCATTGAACGGCTTTCCTTTGCTACGGGAGCAAGGTAGTAGTCCTGACTGTCAAGGTAATCGTAAAGAAGAGCCGCCTTTTTCTCGTTGAGCTTCTTCATCTCCTTAAGACCGCCGAGCTCCTTTATCCACTCGTAAACGAGCTTTGCAACATAAATGCAGTAGCAGGGGGGAGTGTTGTACATTGAGTCGTTGTCTGCCATAAGCTTGTAGTCAAGCATTGCGGGAGTCTTTTCGTCGGCGTTGCCGATGAGGTCCTCGCGTACAATTACGAGGGTAAGACCTGCGGGAGCCATATTCTTCTGTGCACCTGCGTAGATGAGACCGAACCTGCTTACGTCAACGGGCTCGGAGATGATGCAGGATGACATATCGGCAACAAGGGGGATATCACCTGTATCGGGGATATAGCCAAACTTTGTGCCGTAGATTGTGTTGTTGAAGCAGATATGAACATAGTCAGCGTCAGGTCTGAAGGAGTCTCTTGTTGTCTCGGGGATAACGGAGAAGTTTACATCCTTGCCCGAAGCGGCGGCAACAACGTCGCCGTACTTCTGTGCTTCCTTGTATGCCTTTGTGGAGAACTGACCTGAAAGAATGTAGTCAGCTTTCTTGTTCTTGTTCATAAGGTTGAGAGGTACTGCCGCAAACTGTGTTGATGCACCGCCCTGGAGGAAAAGCACCTTGTAGTTGTCGGGGATTTCCATAATCTCGCGAAGGAGTGCCTCGGCCTCCTTGATGATTGCATCGTACTCGGGAGAGCGGTGGCTCATTTCCATTACGGACATGCCGCTGTCACCGTAGCAGTACATTTCCTCTGCTGCTTTATTGAGAACCTTAACGGGAAGCATTGAAGGTCCTGCTGAAAAGTTAAATACTCGTTTCATTTTAAATTCACCTCGTGAAAAATAATATACCAATTATTATACGTTTAATATTGAAATATGTCAATAAAAACAAGGGAAGAGTAATACTTTTTGTGAACATCTCACAGAAACCTTTGTGTAATTTTAAAGTAATAAAGCGCCCGTATTGACATATTTTACCGCTTGTAGTTTAATTATAGGGAAAGGATGTGATTTGCCGTGACGGAAAATACTGTTATCGATCTTGCAAAGCGGATAAAAGAAGCCGCTGAAAAAAAGGAAATATTCATCGTCGCCGTTGACGGCAGATGCGCCTCGGGTAAGACTACCCTCGCAGGGGCACTTTCGGAGAGGCTTGGCTGCGACGTTATACACACCGATGATTTTTATCTTCAGTCGCATCAGAGAACCGAAGAAAGATATGCCGAGCCCGGCGGAAACCTCGACCGCGAGAGGCTGATAAGTGAGGTGCTTCAGCCTTTAAGAAGGGGTGCTGGGGCTTCTTACTGCCCCTTTATATGCAGAACGATGAGCTTTGGTGAAAAAATTCACCTTAAGTCAAAGGGTATATACATTGTTGAGGGAAGCTATTCCTGCCACCCCGACCTGAGAAAGAATTATGACATGACGGTGTTTGTGACAACGGACAGTCAGACGCAAAAAGAGCGTATAAAAAACCGCAACGGTATGGAGCGGCTTCACGATTTCCTCACGAAATGGATACCCCTTGAGGAGAAATATTTTGCCGCCTTTGATGTTGAGAATAAGGCGGATGCGGTGATTATCAGTTAGGGATTTGTAATAGTGATGTCGACCCCTCAGACGGCTTTGCCGTCGGCTCCCCTTTCAGGGGAGCTGACAAAATCTTTGATTTTGACTGAGGGGTTTACTTGACTTATCCCTTAAATTATAATATAATAAAAAGCTATAAAGATGTTAAATCTCACAGATAAAATATATGAGAAAGAGGCTGATAAAATGAGCGATTACAGACCCGCCACAAAGTGCATACATTCAGGCTATGCTCCCAAAAACGGTGAGCCCAGACAGCTCCCGATTTACCAGAGTACGACCTATAAATACGATTCAAGCGTTGAAATGGGTAAGCTTTTTGACCTTGAGGCTTCGGGCTATTTCTACACCCGTCTGCAGAACCCGACAAACGATGCAGTTGCCGCAAAAATTGCAGACCTTGAGGGAGGTGTTGCCGCTGTGCTTACATCCTCAGGTCAGGCTGCAAACTTCTTTGCAATCTTCAACATCTGTAATGCAGGTGACCATGTTGTTGCTTCAAGTGCAATTTACGGCGGTACCTTCAACCTTTTCAATGTTACTCTCCGTAAGCTCGGAATTGAGTTTACCTTCGTAACTCCCGACTGCTCAGAGGAGGAGCTCAACGCCGCATTCAGAGAAAACACAAAGGCTGTTTTCGGTGAAACTCTTTCAAATCCCTCACTTCAGGTGCTTGATATTGAAAAGTTTGCAAATGCCGCTCACTCACACGGTGTTCCTCTTATCGTGGATAACACCTTCCCCACACCCATCAACTGTCAGGCATTCAAGTACGGCGTTGACATTATCACCCACTCCACCACAAAGTATATGGACGGACACGCTACTCAGGTCGGCGGTGTAATTGTTGACAGCGGTAACTTTGACTGGACAAAGAGTGACAAGTATCCCGGCCTTACAACTCCCGACGACAGCTACCACGGCATTACATATACCGAGCGCTTTGGTAAGGGTGCTTACATAACAAAGTGTGTTGTTCAGCTTATGCGCGACCTCGGCTCAATCCCCGGTCCCCAGAACGCATTTTTACTCAACCTCGGTCTTGAAACACTTGCACTTCGTATGGAGAGACATTGTGAGAATGCTCTCAAGGTTGCGAAGTATCTTGAGCAGAGTGACCTTGTTTCCTGGGTATCCTTCCCCGGACTTGAAAGCGATCCCCAGTACGAAATTGCAAAGAAATATATGCCCAACGGCACCTGCGGTGTTGTTTCCTTCGGCGTAAAGGGCGGCAGAGAGGCTGCAACAAAGTTTATGGATTCACTTAAGCTTGCATCCATTGTTACCCACGTTGCAGATGCGAAAACCTGCTGTCTCCATCCTGCATCAACAACTCACCGTCAGCTTACCGAGGAGCAGCTTAACGACTGCGGTGTAAAGAGCGACCTTATCCGTCTTTCAGTCGGCATTGAGGATGCAGAGGACATTATTGCTGATATTGAACAGGCACTTATAGAAGCTACAAAATAAAAGAGGTATATTATGAAATTAGGTATAGTAGGCTTGCCCAACGTAGGCAAGAGCACACTTTTTAACGCAATCACAAATGCGGGTGCACAGTCCGCAAACTACGCTTTCTGTACAATTGAGCCCAATGTGGGAGTTGTTGCAGTTCCCGATGAAAGACTTGATAAGCTTCGCGAAATGTACAACCCTGTAAAGTTCACTCCTGCAACAATTGAATTCGTTGACATTGCAGGTCTCGTAAAGGGCGCTTCAAAGGGTGAAGGTCTCGGCAACAAGTTCCTTTCACACATCCGTGAGGTTGACGCTATCATTCACGTTGTACGTTGCTTTGAGGATGACGACATTATCCACGTTGACGGCAATGTAAATGCAAAAAGAGACATTGAAACCATCAACCTTGAGCTTATCCTTTCCGATATGGAAATGATTGACAGAAGAATTGACAGAACAACAAAGGCGATGAAGGGTGACAAGAGTCTTGCCGCAGAGGTTGAATTCCTCAAGAGAGTCAAGGAAGCACTCGAAAACGAGAAGCCTGCAAGAAGCGTTGAATGCACCGACGAGGAAAAGGCAATGCTTTCAGAGGTTGCGCTTCTTACCTCAAAGCCCGTTATTTACGCTTGTAATATGAGCGAGGCAGACTTTGTTTCAGGTATTGACACAAACGAGAACTATCAGGCTGTCAAGGAAATTGCGGCGGCTGAGGGCGCTCAGGTGCTTCCCATCTGTGCAGGACTTGAGGCTGAAATTTCTTCTCTTTCCGATGAGGACAAGGAGATGTTCCTTGCAGACCTCGGCGTTGAGTCAAGCGGTCTTGATCTTCTTATTCAGCGCAGCTACGACCTTCTCGGTCTTATTTCCTACCTTACTGCAGGTCAGCCCGAGGTAAGAGCCTGGACTATCAAAAAGGGTACAAAGGCTCCTCAGGCGGCAGGTAAGATTCACTCCGACTTTGAAAGAGGCTTTATCCGTGCAGAGGTTGTTTCCTTTGAAAACCTTATGGCTTGCGGTACTCTTGCGGCGGCAAAGGAAAAGGGCCTTGTCAAGAGTGAAGGCAAGGAATATGTGATGAAGGACGGCGACATTGTACATTTCCTGTTCAATGTGTAAAATGTAAAGTTCTTTTGGTTACTTTTCTTTCAAGAAAAGTAACGGCACGCGCCGAGCGATAAAACAAATAAAAAACACCGCTTTGTTAAACAAGGCGGTGTTTTTGCATAATTGCATTGTAGCGCCGCCCAATGGGCGGCTATGTGAGAGATGTGTTTACCTGAGCCGACCATTGGTCGGCACTACATTTTGTTCCTGTCGGTGCGAACTTATTGCGTAGGGGACGCCTCGCGTGGCGTCCCCTGACTGCTTTTTATTCTTCAACAAACTCTGCAATATCTTCAAGCCTGCATTTCAGTACTGTGCAAAGCTTATCAAGAGTTTTAGTTTCCATATTTTCGTTTGCTTTTAATCTGCGGATTGTTTTACTGTCTATTCCGCTTTTTTCTCTTAAATAATATGTGGAAATGTTTTTCTTTTCCATTGTTTCCCACAGCTTGTCATATTTAATCATATAATCACCCCTTGACTCTTTATATTATGGGGGTTATAATCTTAAATATTAAGGGGATATAATCCCCATATGAGGTGATTATATGACTTGTACCTTTTTCGGTCACAGAGATACACCCGATAAAGTAGAAGCGCAGCTCAAAGCCGTGCTTGTTGAGCTTATAGAAAACGAAAAAGCCGATTTGTTTTTAGTAGGAAATAACGGGCGGTTTGATGCTATGGTGTACCGACTGCTCAGAACCTTGTCAGAGCAATATAAGATTAAGTATTATGTTGTTTCGGCTTATATAAATGAAAAAAATCACTATGAAAATTTAATTGTTGCAGACGGTTGTGAAACAGTGCCGCCGCGATTCGCAATACTGTACCGTAACAAGTGGATGCTCCGACGGGCTGATACAGTTATTACGTTTGTAGAGCATCCGTCGTCGGGCGCAGGCAAACTGAAAGCCCTTGCAGAAAAGCAGGGCAAAAGAGTTATAAACATATCAACTTGAAAAATACCGCCAAGGCTCTGCAAACCTTGACGGTAAAATTTATTTCATCGCTCGCCGCGGGGCGTTACTTTTCTTGAAAGAAAAGTAACCAAAAGAACTTTAGCTTTTATTCGCCTTTACTTTCCTCTTTCTCCGCAAGTGAAGTATGGTTAAAGTCAGGTGCCTGAATAAGTCCGCTGAACTTCTGACCCCAGAGGTCTGCCCACTTTTCACAGTAAACTGCACTGTAGGGTACGTTGTTCTTCTTTCTGTAGCCTGCAAAGCAGTTGCACCAGATAACTGAAGGAAGTGCAATTACAAAATAGTAAAGGGGGCCGAGAAGAAGGCACTGCCAGGTGTGGCCGTACTCGTGAATTCTGCAGTTGTATGCCCAGGTTTTGCTTTTGGGCTGGTCTTTAATGAAAATAAAGAGTCCCATTGAAAGTCCGCCGCCGCTCCAGGGCATATAAACTATTTTTGAATAGCCGAAATGCTGCCAGCGGTAGCCCTTGATTTTTGTGAAGAACAGGAACATAAGTCCGCCTACAAGGTTAACGGGAAGACCCCAAGTCCACTGAATGAGATAGAAAACGAAGTCCTTTACGGAGTTAAGGAAGCTTTTTTCCTTCTTGGGGGGCTCTTTTACTGAAATATCAATTTTCTGCATAGTAAAATCTCCTTTATTATTCGCCGAGAGCGTCTCTTACCTTTTCAAGTGAAGCCTTTGCAGCGTCAACCTCGTCAAGCTTCTTGCCTGCTCTGATTGCTGCCATTTCAGCTTCCTTTTCAAGAAGAATGTCATACTCGCCGCTTTCGTTTGCCTCGATGCCGTGAGCTTCACCCTCGTTATTCTGACCGAGCCAGGTCTTTTCAAATTTCTGACCTGTAATATTTTCAACAACCTTAATCTGCTCGGCGGTAAGTGTAACGTTGCCGTACTTGTGCTTTGTAGCAATTGCTGCGCATATCATTCTGTGGTCGCCCTTGTTCATCTGGAATTTGTGAAGAAGGAACAGAGAGATAAGTGTGCATACAATGGGGATAATTGCAACGCAAAGACGTACGCCTAAAAGTGCACTGTCGGACTGCTGGTAAAGTAAGCCCGTTGAGTTTTCATAGTCTGTAACCTCGCTGCCGGTTGCAAGACCGAAGGCACCGAGAATAACAAGCACAAGGCTCTGAACACTTGTTGAAACGCAGGTCTTGATGAGGGTGTTGAAGGTGCCGATAACGCCCTCACGTCTTCTGCCGGTAATTGCCTCGTCGATGTCGGAAATGTCAGGGAAAATATTTGTGGCGGTATAGCCGATACCTGATTTACCGAAGGGATAGAACAGAGCACCGAGCATAAGGATAACAGTCCAGATAATCGAACCGCTGTTTTTGTCGGTGGGGTTCATAAGCAGACAGATGGCAAAGCCTAAAATCATAAGAGGCGTAACAACATTAGCACACTTTTTCTTGCCATGCTTCATTGTCATAGCGTAGTTGAAGGGGAAGGCAGAGGTTTCTGCTGCACCCTCGACTATGGTGAAAATGCCGTAAAGTCTGATAAGACGTGCAATGTATCTGATGTAGAATACAAGTGATGAACGGTAGAAGTTGCAGGCGGTGTTGTAGAAAAGGCTCATAGTGAAATACTGTCTGAAGGCCTTGTTCTTAATAACAAGAGCATATTCTCTTAAGAAATATTTCAGGTCAAACTTCTCAAGCACAAGGTCGAGAGAGGGCTTTTCTCTTGTCTTTCTGAAGGTGTAGATAAGGCTGAAGGTGTATACCACCGCGAGTATAATACCTACAAGAAGCATCGGGAATTCCGCTCCGCTTTCAGGATCGTCAAAGCCGAATATCTTAAGAACAATCATAGTAAGGATGAATGACGGGAACATACCTACGGAGTTGAATATGTAGCCGACGGAGTTGTACTGAGTTCTTAAGTCGTAATCGGGTGCAAGCTCGGGAAGCATTGCAACGTGGGGAACGTCAACGAAGGAGTAAGCCGTTTTGTAAAGCAGGTAAATTGCCGTGAAGTAAATGATAGCCTGTATGGGTCTTTCTCTGCCGTCGAGTCCGTAAGAGTTCCAGAGCAAGGCAAAGCTGACAGCGTAAAGCGGCGTAGCCCAGAGGATATATCTTCTGTGTCTGCCGTACTTTGAACGGGTTCTGTCGGTTATGATGCCGATAAACGGGTCAATAACCGCATCCCATATACCTGCAATAAAGGTGACAATTGCAGCCTGCTCGGGCTTAAGGTCTACAACACCTGTCAGGAAAAGGCTGAAATAAAGGCTGATTACGTAGCCTGAGCCTGAGGTGGTGATGTTCGCTGAGCTGTAGTTGATCATGGGTACAACGTCTTTTTTGAAGGTACCCTTGACACCTATCACCTTAAGGATTTTCTGTTCTAAGGTCAATAAGAACACCTCTGCTTTCTATAATATTTATATATGCTCTAATACTTTACCATTTTAAGGGCGCAAAGTCAAGGAAAAGCAAGCTTTTATAACAAAATTCACCCTTTTTAAAAGAGATGTTCACTTACAGGAAATATGAGATAACATAAAGCACCGCAAGGTGGAGGGGATAAAAAAGGTAAAAGGCATACTTCAGGTTGAGCTTTCCCGCTTTGCCGTTGTAAAAGCAAAGGGGAATGAGGGCACAAAGGGCACAGACCGTCCACGCGGGGTCGGAGTAATCAAAGGAAAGCACACACAGCACAAGCCCCGCTGCGAAGGTGATAAGCTTTTTGCCCTTGTCCTTTGTTGTGCAGGCAAAAAGGGGCAGAATTATTCCGCCGAGTCCGTAGTCAAAGGTAATGGGAATTACGCCCTCTTTTCCGAGATAGCATATTATTACAATAACCGTAAGCACAAGGCCGAGGATAAAATTCTCCTTACCTTTTTTGTGTTTACCCTCTTTGTCAAAGCAGTTAAGAAACGCCGAGCAAAGCACAATTGAGACAGAAAATGTCAGCAATATATTGAGATAAAAGGGGTCACCGCTTTTCATAATCAGATATTCAAGCACATAAACCGCCTGACAGATAAGTCCGAGAATAAAAAGGCGCAGCAGATATTTTTTTCTGTCTCTTGTGTAAAGACAGCCCTCGCCTATGAAAAATGCGAAAATCGGCATAGCGAGTCTGCCGAGGTAGCGTAAAACTGCAGCCTCGGGGAAAAGCAGATAGCCGATATGGTCAATGAGCATTGAAATGCAGGCGATTACTTTAAGAGTGTTTCTTGTCATACAGTACCTCATTAAAATGGGCTGTTGAAGGAATTTCAACAGCCCCCGTGAATTTGTGAGTCAATTTATTCAGCCGTGAAGGCATCCTTTACGGCGTAGTATGCGGGCTTCGGATTGCCGTCACAGTCAACGAGTCCCCAGCCTGTTTCAACGGGACATTCAGCCTGACCGCAGACATAGCAGTCATCACTGTCCTCCCAGCAGTAAATTACGGTGCCTATGATGAAATCAAGCTCCTTGAATCTGGGGATAAGGTCGGTGTAGAATTTTGCCTGACCCTCGGGCGTGTGGTCGTAGCCGTTGAGGTAGAAGCCGTCGGGAAGTGCGCAGTAGAAGTGAGATTTGTACTCGCCCCTGAACAGCAGATTGCCGTATTGCTCGGCGGTGTAATCGGGATAGATTTCCTTGAGCTCCTCGCCCATATCGGCAGGAAGCTTTTCGATGAAATTATCCATATCGGCAATTGCCTCGGCCTCGCTGTTGTAGCCGTACTGCTGAAGAATTGCAGTCTTCTCTGCCTCGGTTTTCTGCTTGCCGTTGCCGATGTAGCCGAACTCGCAGACGATGATGGGCTTACGGGTAATCTTTCTTACAAAGCCCATAACTGCAAGGTACTGGTCAAGCTCCTTGGTGATATCCTCAAAGGAGCCGAGGTAAAGGTCAACACCGACATAGTCGCAGTAATCGTGCCATTTCATAAGCTTAAAGGGAAGTGTAACAATTGCAGGACCTCCAAGGTTGTAGCCGACGATGATGTCGCCCTTGACCTCGTTCATAGCTTCAAGCTGAATACCGATAAACTCTGCAGCCTCATCAAGGGTGAGGGGGTAGGTGAAGCGGTCAATGCCCATTTCGTTTGTAACCTGAATCGCACCAACGATACCGCGAAGATCCTCACAGTAAAATTTTGCAATTTCCTGAATTCTTTCCTTCGAGGCTTCCTCTCTCGGGTCAAGACCGACCTCGATGTAATCCTCGGGATAGGGGGTGACTGCGAAAATGCGGATGCCGTTGTCGGCGTATTCCTTCATTTCAGCCTTCCATTCGAGGTAACGGGGGCGGATGTTGCCCTCTGCGTCAAAGGGGAAGGGGATATCCTTTCTTGTCCAGGTGATGCCTGCCTCCTTCATCATTTCGTAGTCGCCGTCGGCGTGGCAGACACCCTGCATAAAGCCGCCGATTTTTTCTTCAGCAGCAATACACTCTCTGTCGAATTTTGCAAGAGGCTCAAAGGTCATGCTTCCCGCAAGCACGGGAGTGAGAAGAGAAAGCACAATAACAAGCACCTTTTTCATAAAAGCTAAAAATTTGTCACTCATATTTTTTCTCCTTCTGATTTTGCTTTATTGCTAAAAAAGCTTTATAAATTAAGTTTACCACTTGTTCGTTCCGCTTTCAAGAGATATCAGAAAAATGTTTGTACAAAAGATGTGATTTTGCACATAAATTATACTCAAACATAGTTTTTTTTATTGACTGTTACGGAGAATGGGGGTATAATGTATCCGTGTAATTTTATACAAAAGCAAGGGCGGAAAATCCGCCCGCAAAAACAAGGAGGCTAATTCATGAAGAAAGACAAAAAAATTCAGGACCTGATGGATTTCTACGGTGAATGGTTCAACGACGGAAAAACCCTTGAAAAGGGCAAAATGACACAGAGCCTTTACCCCTATGAAAGCATCTTCTCACCCATTCAGGTCGGTAAGCTGACAATCAAAAACAGACTTGTAATGGCTCCCATGGGTAACATTTCAATGTGCGACGAAACAGGCCGTCCCAACGAAAAGATGATTGCCTATTTCACCGAAAGAGCAAAGGGCGGTGTAGGTCTTATCACAACGGGTCTTGTTCCCGTTTCCCACGGTCTTGACCACACAATCACCGAGCTTGACAAGCTTACATACTTCCCCCGCCTTGACAGAAGCCGTACCTGCTATGCCGGCTGGCGTGATCTTTCCGCAAACATCCATTCCTACGGCGCAAGAGTGTTCATTCAGGTTACTCCCGGTCTCGGCCGAGTAGGTAACCCCCAGTGCCTTGTCAATTCAATGAAGCTTCCTCAGTCCGCTTCAATGAATCCGAGCTGGTATATGCCTCAGGTGCCCTGTATTCCTATGAGCGCAATGAAGCTCAACAAGATTATCAATAACATCGGTCAGTGTGCCGCCGACGCAAAGGCAATGAACATTGACGGTGTATATCTCCACGGTCACGAGGGCTACCTTATGGAGCAGCTCACCAACCCCGCCTTCAACCGCCGCCTTATGGGTCCCTTCAAGGACTGGCAGGCATTCGGTATCAAGACAATCAAGAAAATCCGTGAGCGCTGCGGTAAGAACTTCCCCATTATGTACCGTATCGACCTTTCACTTGCACTCAACGAGACCTACGGCGACAAGATGAACACCGTTTCCTCACTCAGGAAGTTCAGAAACGGCAGAACTATCGCTATGACTCTCGATTATATGAAGAACCTTGTTGAAGCAGGCGTTGATATGTTCGACGTTGACCTTGGCTGCTACGACAACTGGTGGCTTCCCCATCCTCCCGGATCAATGCCTCCCGGCTGCTTCCTTGATATTGCAAAAATTGCAAAGGACTACTTCAAGGAAAACAACATCGTGTCAAACCTCGGCGTACCCGTTCCCGTTGTAGCTGTAGGTAAGCTCGGCTATCCCGACCTTGCAGAGCAGGCTCTCCGCGACGAAAAGTGCGATATGGTCATGCTCGGACGTCCTCTTCTTGCTGACCCCGAATGGCCCAACAAGGCAAGAACGGGCAGAGTAAAGGAAATCATTCCCTGCATCGGCTGTCAGGAGGCCTGCCTCAATGAGTTTGTTGAGGGCGGACATCCCCAGTGTGCAGTTAACCCGAGAACGGCCTTTGAAGAGGTTTATCCGAAGCAGCCTCCCAAGGCAGAAAAGGCTCTTAAGGTTGCCGTTATCGGTGCAGGCCCCGCAGGTGTTGAATGTGCCGTTACCGCAGCTATGAGAGGTCACGATGTAACAATCCTTGAAAAGAGCGACCGTATCGGCGGACGTCTCAATCCCGGCTCAAAGCCCGGTATCAAGTTTGACATCGTCAACTATATTGAATTTATGAAAAACCGCCTCGAAAAAGCTGAAAAGGAATACGGCCTTAAGGTTAAGCTCGGCACAGAAGCAACTCCCGAGCTTCTTAAAAAGGGCAAGTATGATAAGGTTGTTGTTTCCGCAGGTACAAAGGACGTTGTTCTTCCCGTTGCAGGTGTTGATAAGAACAAGTGGTATCAGGCAGTTGATATCCTTGAGCATCCCGAAAAAATCAAGGATGCAAAGAAGGTTGTTGTTATCGGCGGCGGTGTTGTAGGCTGTGAGACCGCTTACTTCCTTAATAAGGAGCACGGCAAGGAAGCAACCGTTGTTGAAATGACAGAGTATATGATGAATCATACCTGTACCGCAAACCGCGGCTACCTTCTTAAATATATGTACGATTCAGGCGTTAAGCTCTTTAACTGCACAAAGCTCCTTTCAATTGAGGACAAGGGCGTAAAGGTGCTTCGCAATATGGATAAGTCAGTTCCCAATCCCTACCTTACCTGGAATCCCATCCTTCCCGAAAACGTGCTCAATCCTCTTGCACCGAAGGTAAAGGAAAAGAACGAGGAGCAGTTTATCGAGGCTGATGCAATCATTATGGCAGCCGGCGGCAGACCCGACGAAAACCTCTTCCTTGACATTCAGCAGAAGTGTCCCGAAATTGAGGTTTACAACATCGGTGACTCCTTCAAGGGCGGCAAGGTGTTTGAGGCTACAAAGTCAGGCTATAACTGTGCACTTAATTTATAAGTAGTCAGGGTGGCGAAGCCCTTCAAATGCAAAGTGTAAAATGCAAAATGCAAAATGGAGGGTCGCTTCGCTCCGATTATATCCGCTTTAATGTTGTACTGAATTTCAGCATTACTCCACCTGACCACATTATGAATAAAATTATTATAATTTTCACACCTGCAGTTTAATGAAATCTGTATTTTGCGGGAACAAAGTTTAATGTTTAACAAAACTGACCCGCGACCTTAATTTTGCATTTTGCACTTTGCATTTTGCATTTAAAAATTATAAAGGAGAAACAACCTATGGAAACTAAAATGATCCTCACCGATGAGGAAAAAGCCATACTTAACGGTGAAAA
This sequence comes from Acutalibacteraceae bacterium, assembly GCA_045658745.1. Lineage (GTDB taxonomy): Bacteria > Bacillota > Clostridia > Oscillospirales > Acutalibacteraceae > UBA6857. The sequence continues at coordinate 15,851 of JAZOVO010000094.1, forward strand.
AGGCGCAACCATGGCCAAGGTTATCAAAACTCTTATCCTTTACGGTGAAACCTTCGGCGCAAAGCGCTTTGCAAGAGTTACCGCTCCCGGTCACCTTGTAACAAGCTTCGGTATTTCCGTGCTTTCACCCGTTTTCAATATCACTCAGGAGCTTATCGACGCAGGTCTCAAGGCAGAGATGCCCTTCACAGTAGACCCCCGTCCCATCGACTATAAGAACGTAAAGTGCAATCCCATTGAAAAGCTTATTTTCAATAACTTCCTTTACGGTATGCAGGAGGAGTATGAGCTTCAGCTTCGTCAGCTCGGCCTCAAGGATAAGAACGCCTTCACCTGCGCCTGCTACCTTGACCAGGTTGGCAACACACCCAAAAAGGGCGACATTCTTTCCTGGGCAGAGTCCTCAGCCGTTGTTTATGCAAACAGCGTTATCGGCGCAAGGTGTAACCGCAACTCGGGTATTATCGAGCTTTTCGGTATGATTCTCGGCAAGGTGCCCGAATTTGACCTTCTCACCGATGAGGGCAGAAAGGCAAAATGGATTATCGAGGTCAAGACAACAAAGAAGCCCGAGGCACAGATTCTCGGCTCGGCAATCGGTCTTAAGGTTATGGAGGATGTTCCCTATATCAAGGGCCTTACCGATTTCATCGGCACAGAGCTTGACGATGAAGCAAAGTCCTACCTTAAGGATATGGGTGCCGCAACGGCATCAAACGGTGCGGTTGGTCTTTACCACGTTGACGGACTTACTCCCGAGGCAGTTGAAATGGGCGAAAAGCTTATCAACAAGGATGCAAAGGTTTACGTGATTGACGATGCAGAGCTTGAAAGAGTAAAGGCATCCTATCCCGTAATGTGGAAGGACGTTAACGGCAAGCCCGAACGCTGCTTCATCGGCTGTCCTCACCTGACTTATGCTCAGCTTCAGCAGTGGACTGCAAAATTTGAGGCAGAGCTCAAGCGTCAGGCAAAGACAAAGGTCGGTATGAAGACTATCTTCACCGCTGCTCCCGATGTTGTTGAGCAGTTCAAGGCTAAGGACAAGGCTACCTATGACAAGCTTACAGGAATGGGCATAAAGCTTACAAGCATCTGTCCGCTTATGTATATGAACAATCCTCTTTGCGGTAAGAAGAACGTTATCACAAACTCAAACAAGCTTCGTACATATACAACTTCACGCTACTTCACAGATGATGAAATCTGCACTATCGCAGTAAAGGGAGGTATATAATCATGGCAAAAGAATTCAAAGGCCGTCCTGTTATTGCAGGCGAATGTACCGTTGAGGCTGTGGTATCCCACGGCGGCTTCAACACCCTTGCATCCTTCCAGAAGAGTGCCCTTGCAAGAAAGAAGGAGACAATTGTTTCCGACCAGAACAATGCTGACCTTTTCGGCAAAAATATTACAGGAAAGGCTCTCTGTCTTCCCAAGACAATCGGCTCAACAACGGGCGGTATGGTAATTTACACTGCAACCGCACTTAATATTCACCCGAGAGCAATGCTCTTCTCAGAGCCTATTGACTCACTTGCAGCGGCAGGCGTTATTCTTGCTGATGTATGGACAGATGACACTATTACTACTGTTGACAATCTCGGTCAGGAATTCCTTGATTATGTTCAGGACGGAATGATGATTGAGGTTAAGATGGACGGTACGGTTATTGTTAAGTAAGACAAGAAAAGTTTTTTGGTTACTTTTTTTCAAAAAAGTAACGCCCGACCGGCGAGGTCATTAAACAAATTCATATCAAAAAAGTTAAGGTCACGGAATTCTTTATTATCTCCGTGACCTTATTTATTGTTTTATTGTTTTATTGTTTTATCGCTCGCCGCGGGGCTTTCTTTTCTTGGAAGAAAAGAAACAAAAGAACTTTGCTTGTTTTTAATATTTCACGTTCCTGATAATTTCCTTCAGACACTCGGCACTTCTCTGAAGAGCAAGAGTCTCCTTAGTTGTAAGAGGAAGCAGAAGCTTGCTTGTTGCACCCTCTCTGCCTACAACGTTGAGAAGGCTGAGGCAGACATCGTCAATGCCGTATTCACCGTGAAGCATTGTTGAAACGGTGAGGGGAGTATCAATACCGCCCATAAGACTGCGGCAGATGTGGCAGACGGAAGCGGAAACCGCGTAGAAGGTTGCACCCTTGTCAAGGATAACGCGTGCGCCTGAGTTGCGGACATAGTTTTCAACAATGTCAAAATCAATGTCGGGATAAAGCTTACCGTCAGCGCGGATAATTGAGGTGCTCAGCTCTGCAATGGGGATGTTTGAGATATTTGCAAGTGACCAGGGTACAAATGAGGAGTCGCCGTGCTCACCCATAACATAAGCGTGAACGTTGCGCTCGTTGATGCCGTAAATCTTGGAAAGCTTTGCACGGAGTCTTGCGGTATCAAGGATTGTACCTGAGCCGATTACTCTCTCCTCGGGGATGCCTGAGTTTTTGCAGAACACATAAGTAAGAACATCAACGGGGTTACTTACGATGATATATGTTGCATCGGGTGCATACTTTGTGATTTCGGGTGTGATGCTGTTGAGAATATCAATATTTATCTGTGCAAGGTCGAGGCGTGACATACCGGGCTTTCTTGCGGCGCCTGATGTGATAATTACAATGTTTGAATCCTTTGCGTCGCTGTACTCGCCTGAGTAAACACGGCAGGGAGTACAGAAGGGTGTGCCCTGCTGAATGTCGAGAGCTTCGCCGAATGCCTTTTTGCTGTTGATGTCAATCATACAGATTTCGTTGGCAATACCCATAACCATAAGGGTGTAAGAAATTGTTGAGCCAACACTGCCCGAGCCGATAATTGTGATTTTTTTCATTCTTTATCATCCTTTGCTGTTTATTGTGAAGCCTACGCCTATAGAGGCTTTTACATCGTAAAGCGGTATTTTAAGGCCGTTGATATCAATCTCCGACTGTTTCCATTATATACTATAGCACATAAAAAAACAAATGGGAAGCACCAATTTTCATATGGTGTTATTATAATTTTGCATAGCAGAGCCCTCACGTGCGGGATTTTCCGCCCTGACAGACGAAAGCCTGTCCGTGTGAGGTGTACTGCTTTTTATTGAGCCGTCAAGGGGTGAAGAGTTGTCCTCAAAAAAGCAATGAGCAAAAATATCGCTGCTGTCGGAATTTCTTTTTTTCATCTGTAACCAAATTTCTCCTTTTCCGTATACTGTTGATGTAAGGTGACAGTAGTCGAACCGAATAAGCCTTAAATGTCCGAATTACAGCACCTTTGATGATTTTTCTCCTCGCAAGACGCGAGTATTGTTTCGTCGAAGAAATCCTCAAATGCACTATAACTCGGGCATTTAAGGTTCTTCGAAGTTTTACGGGAGGAGATTTTTATCGTAACAAGGCAAAAAACGCAGAAAGGCTGTCGCCTTTCAAGGATTTTTAACGAAGTTACGGTGAAAATATACACCGTAAAACCTTGTTCGGTTCGTCTACTGTCACCTTAAGGTCAATCAGAAGGTTGACCGAGATGGAAGGGAGGTCAGCTTGATGTGTAACAACGGTCTTTTCGGCGGTAACTGCTGCTCATGGATTATCATCCTTCTTGTTTTAATGTTCTTCTGCGGCGGTGACAACGGTTGCGGTAACACAGCCAACTACGGCGGTAACTGCGGCTGCGGTAACTGCGGCTGTCAGAACAACTGCGGTTGCTGACACTAACGGCGCAAAGAAGGGTCAACCGAAGGGTTGACCCTTCTTTGAATGCAAAATGCAAAATGTAAAATGCAAAATGAATGGTCGCTTCGCTCCGTATTATACCCGTGTTAAGCTTGCTTTGATTTTTACAGCTTTACCGCAAAAGTGCGGGTAATTATAATTTACTGTTTCGAAATTGCATGAAATTTATTTATGCAGGTTACAGTTTACAGTTGTGCAAATCGTACCCCTCGACCGCAATTTTGCATTTTGCATTTTTAATTTTGCATTTATTTAACCAGCTCCGTCAGCGGCTTGAACGTATACCCTTCTGCACGTGCCTTGTCAATAATCTCGGGAAGGGCGGCGGCGTTGTCTCTTGAAACGCTGTGAAGAAGAATTACCGCACCGGGATGAAGCCGTGACATAACGGTTTTTACGGCGTAGTCCTTACCCTGAATTTTGTCCACATTCCAGTCGTTATATGCAACGGACCAGAAAACGCTTACATAACCGAGCGCCGCAATCTGATCAAGGGCATTTTCCGTGTATTCGCCCGCGGGAAAGCGGAAAAATTTTGAGGCGTAGCCGTAATTCTTACGCAGGTAGTTTTCTGTTTCCTCAAGCTCCTTTGCAATTTTGTCACGGCTTATCGTTGCAAAGGAGGGGTGAGTTGCCGAGTGGTTGCCGACAATGTGCCCCTCGTTTATCATACGGCTGATGATTTGTGTTTCCTTTTCAATGTGGTCAAGGGTGCAGAAGAAGGCGGCAGGCACCTGCTTTTCCTTCAGAGTGTCGAGCACCGAGGCTGTGAGATTTTCATATTCGTAGCCGCAGTCAAAGGTAAGGTAAAGCACCTTTTCCTCGGTCACGGTGTCAAGGGTGAAGGCGGAAAAATCGTCGAAGCTCTCCTGAAAGGCAACGACGGTGTGATGTGGCTTCCCGCCCGAGGCAGGGCCGTGGGAGTGAGAAAGCTTTTCATCCGAAAGACGTCTGTCGCTTCTCGGGGCGGTTGCGGTCAGGGTGACTTCGGGCAAGGCGGAAAGTCCGCTTAAGGTGTCTGCGCCCGGCTGACCCTTTACTACAAGTCCGTTTTTTGTTATGGGATACCCCGTGAAGGTGCCCTCGGTATTGATTACCGTTGACTGGTTTATAGGCTGAGTCAGCTCCGTTACGGCGGGAGCCTTTGTCAGAGATGTACCCTGCTCGGTTGTACTGCCTGTGGGGAAGGTGACGGTGGTTTCCCCGCCCTTTGCTGTTTTTCCGCAGGCGCAAAGAAGGGTGAGGCTGAGGGCGAGTATAACTGAAAAAGCTTTTTTCATATCTGTTCTCCTTTTTTTATTTATGTAGGGGCTGAGCCTGATGCACAGACCCCGTTAAAGCGGTTTTATCTGAACATATATTTCATATCGCCCATAAGGTCATTTGCCGCCTTCATCATTGCTTTTGACTTTTTACGCGCCATTTTCTTCATACCGTTGCCCGTCATCATACCCTTGAGGTATGCGGTTGTGCCGCCGATTGCCATACCGATGCCGATGCCCTTTACGATGCTTTTCATCATTTTTCCTCCCTCTTCCTTTCAAGCTTTGTTTTGCCTTTTACGGCAGAATTATTTTTTGCGCCGAGGGGGATAAAAAATCATGACAGATATTTCATTTTTTATTTTTAAGTGATATAATAAAAAATAATTTCAGAATCAAGGAGCATAAAAATGCCTGAGCTTAACATTGTTTTATTCCAGCCGCAGATTCCCCAGAATACGGGTAACATTGCAAGAACCTGTGCCGCAACGGGCGCAAGGCTTCACCTTGTAAAGCCTATGGGCTTCACCGTTGACGATAAAAAGCTCAAAAGAGCGGGTCTTGACTACTGGTATCTGCTTGACATAACCTACTACGAAAGCACAGAGGAGTTTTTTGAAAAAAATAAGGACGGAAAATTTTTCTACCTTACAACAAAGGGCAGAAACACATTTACCGAAACGGAGTTTCCCGAGGGCTGCTATATAATCTTCGGCAGAGAGGATGCGGGCATTCCCGAGGAAATTCTTGCGGAAAATCCGGGCACAAGTCTGCGTATACCTATGAGGAAAGAAGCGAGAAGCCTTAACCTTTCAAACACCGTTGCAATCGTTACCTATGAGGTGCTTCGTCAGTGGGGTTATCCCGACTTGCTTTGTGAGGGTGAGCTTACAAGATATGACTGGGACAGGGTATGAACCGGGAACAAATCAGATATTGTCATTTTAAACAAAAGGGGAGCTTTTATTCTGTTGAAAGCTCCTAATTTTTGTAAAACTTAAAAAAACTTAAAATATATATAGATTTAAACCTTGTATTATGCTATAATTTATCATTGTATTAAGGTGGCATTTTGTCGCCTTGGATTTTGAAAAGAGGAGGCAAATAATGGCTAACAAAATCAACACAATTCTCTCCGACGCCCGTACCTATTGGAAAATTCCCATGCCCGGACGTTACATGACCTTCAAGGAAATTGCAGCCTATGCCGGCGGCGGTATCGGTGCTTATTTCCTTATCTACATGGGCGGTCAGCTTGCTGTTAACATCAACAATATGATCGTCGGCGGTGCAATCGGTCTTTCACCGACACACATGTACATACTTTATGTTATTGCAACTCTTGCAAACATTCCTCTGACTGCAATCAGAGCGAATATGATTGACAACACCCGCAATAAGGCCGGTAAGTACAGACCCTACCTTATTTCTATGGGTATTCCCACAATTATCATTGCTCTTGCATATGTGTGGTTCCCCTATGATGTGCTTTACGATATGTTCCCCGGACAGATTTTCAATCTTGACGGCGGTTATGTTGCAAAGGCTGCGGTTGTTCTCTTCTTCAATCTGCTGCTGCAGTTCTTCTTCAACTTCTTCAGTGATGCTTACACAAACCTTATTCACGTTCTTTCACCCAACACACAGGAAAGAACTGACGTGCTTGCAATAAAGAGCGTTGTTTATTCACTTGCTCCCTCAATTGCAAATATTATCCTTCCCGTTGTTTCACAGTATCTTACCAACAACAGAATGGACGATATCAGACTTTACAGAGTCACCTATCCCGTATTCTCACTTATCGGTATCGGCCTTACAATCCTTGTTTTCGCAAACACCAAGGAAAAGATTGTTCAGGCAAAGACCCGTGTTGTTCAGGTACGCTTTATGGACTCCTTTAAGTCCGTTGCAAAGAACAAGTACTTCTGGATTATTGCACTTGCAGGCTGGCTCGGCTTCCTTGAGGGCTCCTACGGCAATATCATGAACTGGACCTACAACTACGGCCATGCATGTAACGGTACTACAATGGGTATCATCAACACCGTTGTCGGTAATGCTTCGATGTGGGGTATGATTATTGCTCCCTTGTGTATCCGCCGCTTCGGTAAAAAGAATGTGCTTATAGGCGTTAATACAATGAATATTGTATGCATTCTTGCAATGGGTCTTAACAAGACAAACATTTACTGGCTTGCAGTCTGCGTTTACTTCAACTGGCTCTTCGGTGCCTTTGAGCAGATTACAACTCCCGCTATTCAGGCTGACATCCGTGACTATCACCAGTACAAGACAGGTGAAAGAATTGACGGTATGTTTGCAACCGTTCAGACAATCGGTAACATTGTAACCCTTGTTACCTCCTCAATTATTCCCTTCGTTTACGAGCACTACGGCATTTACGAGGGTAACGGCTATGAGAACTCACTTGCTATCCTTGATGTTGAAACAGGTGAGCCCGGACTTCTTCCCAAAATCGTCGGCACAATCATCCTTATGGCTGCCTTCGGTGCATTCCTCAATATGGTTCCCTATCTCTTCTATGACCTTAAGGAAAAGGATCAGAGAGGTATCATCCGCGTGCTCAAGATCCGCGCTATGTTCGAGGATTACGGCAACGGTATCCGCAACGATGCAGAGCTTGTTGAGGCTATTGACATCATCCGTGATGCAAGAGAAACCGCTCTTCTTTCATTCAAGGAGATTGACAAGAAGCTTCCCGGTAAGGAGCGCAGAAAGCTCAAGGCTGAAAACGAAGAAATCGAAATTGCAAAATTTGTTGTTGCAGAGCTTGAAAAGTTCAGCTCCAAGGTTATTATGACCAAGGTTGCTGCTAACGAAAAGGTTTACAGCGCAGGTCTTATGGGTCTTTACAATGCAGATATGAACGCAATCAAGGAAGAGCTTGCCGCTGCAAAGCTTATGCCTACAGGCACAGAGGAAGAAAAAGAGCTTCGTAAGTTTGCAATTGAAATTGCAAAGAACAAGAAGGCTTCACGTAAGGCAATCACTAAGTACTACAAGAGCGCTTCCGAATTTGTACAGCCCGACTTTGCGGTTATTGAAAAGCTTTACAACAGAGAAGATGCTGCTGACGAAAAGATCAGAGAGCTTTATCTCAAGAAGGACGAGGCAAAGAAGGCTAAGGACAAGGACCTTGCAATGAGTCTCGGCGTTGAAGCAAAGCTTCTTGAAAAGGAAAAGAAGCAGATTCAGAAGGACATCAAGACCGAAATGGACAAGCACGCACAGTTCAACCGTGCAGCGAAGCCCTATCTTGATGCTGAAAAGCTTATGAAGGATAAGGAAAACTACGCTCACTTTGATGACATTGCTGAAATGTACGAGGAGAGCAAGGCTGCCGCAGAGGCTGCACGTCAGGCACAGCTTGATGAGCAGAAGCGTCTTGATGAAGAAAAGGCAGCAAAGACAAAGCAGCTTAAGGAAGAAAAGGAAGCTGCAAAGGCTGCAAAGAAGCTTAAGAAATAAAAACTAAAAGTTTTGGTCAAGCTTTTACAAAAGCTTGCAGGGCATCGTCGCCGAAGCGCCGCCAGTGGCGGATGCAGCGAGGCGAGGATGGCGTAGCGGTCAAAATCGCTCGGCGCTACAAGCCGATAAGCGATTTTGGGAACCGCAAGAGAGCAGCGGGGGTGAAACCCCTTACGTGTTAAAAAATCACACCGTCTTGAAAAAGGCGGTGTTTTTGTATTGGTTATTTTGCTTTTGTGTTGATTTTTTATTTGTTTTGTGGTATATTATTCTTGCGACAACAAATCCGAATATTTTACCGACTCAGAGAAACACTTTGGAAAAAGTGTATCTCTTATTTTACTTCTCTTTGTCGGGTAGTAGGATTTGTGTCGCAACAAATGAGATGCATTTTTCGGTGTGTCTCTTTTGGGACACACTTTTTTATTTTTGCGGAGGTTGAAAACAATGAGAGTTAAATTGGAGGAAAAGGATTTTGAAAGATTGTTGAGTTACTGTCTTCACCACAAAAACAGTGGCAGAATGAAATATTTTTATGAAATTTCAATTCCTGACAGTGAATATAAATCTTTCCTTGATTGGCTTGAAAAATGCGAAGATGCAAGTCTGACCTATATTTTTACCGTAATAAAACGTTATGAGGGACATAAACTCCTTTATGGTTTTACGAACTTTGAAGTGGTTGAAGATTTTACATTTAACTGTTTTGATTTCTGCTTTGAAAATGACGATATACTAATTAAGAAATTTCGCGAATGGAAATATGAAAGTGAATATATTCTTTTGCCTTTTTCGTTACTTGGTTACTTTAAGGTAATGGATGCGATTGCAAATGAGTTTGATAATATTAAACCGCTGATATCTGATGTAACTGAATAAAAACACCCCGTTTTGAATTCCAAAACGGGGTAATTTGTTTTATCGCTCGCCGCGGGGCGTCACTTTTCTTGTAAGGAAAGTAGTCCTCTTGCGGTTCCCAAAATTCATAACGGCTTGGAGCGCCTATGAATTTTGACCGCTGCGCCATCCTCGCCTCGCTGCATCCGCCACAGGCGGCGCTTCGGTGACGATGCCAAAAGAACTTTTAGTGTTTACTGCGGAACGGGGTCTGAAAGCTTCATAAAATCAATCTTTTCCATCTTCGTTCTGGGAAGAAGCTCCATAACCTCATACTTCCTCGGTACGGAAATGCTCTCAAGATTAGCCTTGCAGAATTCCTTTACATCAGCAAGTGCTTTTTCTCTGTCAACACCGTTCTTAAAGGACATAACAAGCTTGACAAGAGGCTTTCCGTCCTCGCTGTAGCCCTGAACGGCACAGACCTCGTTGATATAGTCGAGGGTGTCAACCTTTTCCTCAATGGTAGCGGGATAAATGTTGTAGCCCGAAATGATGATGATTCTCTTCTTTCTGCCCGCAAAGTACATAAAGCCGTCCTCGTCAAGGTAGCCCATGTCACCTGTCTTTATCCAGTCAACGCCGTTTTCGTCGGTGTAAATACCGCTTTCGTTGATGGTATCGTCGGGAAGATAGCCGTTCATAAGGGTGTCACCGGTAACACAGATTTCACCGACTGCGCCCGTGGGAAGCCTGTTGCCCTCGTCGTCCCAGATTTCGATTGTGAGACCGTAAAGGGGGAAGCCCGTTGATTCCTTGCGGTAGGGGCCTGCACCGCCGTTTGAGGTAACAACGCCGCAAACCTCGGTAAGTCCGTAGCCACGGCACATTCTTGCCGTAGCGCCGTGCTTTTCCATAATTGCATCAAAGCCGTCAACAAATGCCTGACTTACTATGTCGGAGCCTGCGAATACCATCGCAAGGTTCTTTGTGCCCTCGTTTTCGAAATTATCCTCCTGCATCATCTTCTGGAACATCTTCGGAACGCCGATAAACTCAATAACGTTGTATCTGCGGATAATATCGTTCGTCTGATGTGCATCAAACTTTGCACAAAGGAAGGGCTTGTAAGCGTTACAGACGCCGTAGTGGATAACGCCTGCAAGACCGTAAGCGTGGAAGCAGGGGATTGCGCTGATGCAATGGCAGGTTTTATAGTCGTGGGGGATATCAAGAAGGTAGAACTTGTATGCAAGACTGTTGAAGGCGTAGCTTGAAAGACGGATGGTCTTGCTTTTGCCTGTTGTTCCGCCGCCGTGCATATAGAAGGCGTCCTGCTTGCCCATATCCTTTACGGTCTCCGCTTCGGGAAGCTTCATTTTAAGGATATCTCTGTAAAGGGTGTAGCTTTCGACCTCGGGAAGAACGGCGTTCTGCTTTTCGTTGTAAAGTGCATATTGAAGCGCCGTACCGTCGCAGAAGTCGGAAACAGAGCCTACGATTGTAGGATAGTTTTTAAGAAGGGGAGCAAAGGGTACTGCAAGAAGGTCGAGAGTGAGGATGCCCTTGCTTCCTGTGTGTGCCATAATCTGTGCAAGCATATTCGGCGGGGTCATAGGATGGACATAGTTTGCAATAATGCCGAGCTTGTTAAGAGCGTAGAGAGCAACAACGGCGTGGCCGCAGTTGGGGAGGAAGACGGTGTAGACGTCACCCTTTTTAAGACCGATTGATACAAAGTAGCTTGCAAGCTTTTCAATGTCGCTTAAAAGGCGGGGCATTCTTACTGCGGATTCCTTGTCGGCAACGGGAATCATAAAGGCTATATAATCGTCACCGAGGTCCTTACGGATACGGTTATAGCATTCAAGGAGATATTCATAGCAGGATTCCGTGCCGGGAGCAGTAAGGTACTGTTCAACGTGAGGGCCGTAGTCTGAGGGGGTCATTCTGATCGCCATTAGGTAAACCTTCCTTTTTGATTATTTCGAAATTATGACAACTAATCACAATTTCATATTACGCAACTATTATAAACCCAGCGAATTTTTAAGTCAATGGTCAAATTGTGATAAAATGTAACAAATTATACTATAACAGAAAAAATGTTGCTTAAAAGCAAAAGGCCGTAAATTGTTGACTAAAGCTTAATAAAGGTATATAATTAGTAAAAACTAATTCCGGAACAGGAAGGTAAAAGGATATGTCAAAAGCAAGAAGAGAAGAAATACAGAAGAAGCAGAAGACGAAGCTTATCGTATCGGTTGTGGCTGTTGTAGTGGCTGTTGTTATTGCCGTTGGCGGCATTGTGGCGGTCAGCTTCAACAAGTGTGACGACTGCGGTACGACGTTCTTCGGCAAGGGCTACTACAAGGAAAAGTCAGGCGAGGGCGTACTCGGCTCACTTTTCGGCTCACTTTTAGGTGACACGGACAAGACTCCCCTTGAAACCGAGGAGGGTGTTGTAATCTGCCTTGAGTGTGCGAAGAACAACACCTCGGTAAAATCCGAGCTTCGCGATGTAAGCGACTTCAAGAGATAAGCATAACAAAAAAAGCACCCGAGAGGGTGCTTTTTTTAGGGCCGAGTAGTCAGTAGTCAGTAGTCAGGGATGCCTTCGGCGGGTTAAATGCAAAATGCAAAATGCAAAATGCAAAATTATTGGTCGCTTCGCTCCGAATTGTAAGCGGACACGGCAAGCCGTGTCCCTACGGTAACTCATACAACCCACGTCCGTCTGTACAACCTTGGAGGACGGATATATCTGAAAGCACCCACGGAGCGGATTGCGAATGTCGGGTACACGGTAGTTAAAAGGCTGGCGGAAAATTAGACGATTGCGGATTTTGATAAACTCGACGGACGTAGCGGACTCATTGGTAGAAAGTATCCTTAAGCAGAGTTGTACGTGAGCTTTACCCTCGGGTAGAGCAGTAGTAATGTGAATTTTTCCGTCAGTGGGGACGTTGCAAGAACTACGGCGGTGGGATGAGGGGAGAAGTGTTACTCCTTTAATCACGGCAGATGCGGAAAAATTCACCGCCACTGCGGACCTCCTCGACGGACCAAAGCGCGTTTTTGCTTACTTTTGTCGCAATCTACAAAAGTAAGTGCCGCCCGCACAGGGCTGTAGAACTAAAAAGCAACAACCGCGGAGAGAGAAAAGGAATTTCTTGCGGCAGGAGCGAGCCCCTGCCCTACGGTTTAACCGTACCGCCATCATAAAATATACGGTTTCAGACAGCAGAACGTAAAAAAAGCAACCGCGGCGGGTAAAAATCAACAAGCCGCCGATGCGGCGGCGCTACAATATAATCCGAACGCGGACGTGTAAAAAACAAAGAGGGCGGCAGATTGCCGCCCCTACGCGGATACACATAATTAAAAGTCATCGGTAAAATAAAAAAGATGAGGGGCTCTGCCCCTCACCCCGCAAGCTTTTGTAAAAGCTTGGCCAAAACTTTATGCTCTTTTTTCCTCTAAAAGCCTTGCCATATCCTCAGGCAGCTCCGCCTTAACCTCAATCCTCTCACCCGTAACAGGATGCCTGAACACAACCTCACCGCAATGTAACGCCTGCCTGCCGATTGTCGGATGCTCACACCCGTACATTCTGTCACCGTAAAGCGGCGTGCCGAGAAAAGCAAAATGAACCCTTATCTGATGTGTCCTGCCCGTTTCAAGGTGGATACGTAAAAAGCTGTAATCCTCACCGCTTTCAAGCACCTCATAATGCGTGACGGCTCTGTCACCGCGGTCGTCAGCCGTGCGGTAGGTCTTCATCGGGTCGGGTCGGTAAATCGGCTTGTCAATCGTTCCGCTTCCCTCATAATGCCCCGTGGCAATCGCATAATAGGTCTTTTCAAAATTTCCCGAAAGCCTCGCCGCTGCGTGACTGTTAAGGGCGCAGATTACAAGTCCGCTCGTTCCCTTATCAAGCCTTCCCACCGCACGGAAGGAAAGGCTCTTGCCCTTTTTTGTAAGGTATCCCGCCACCGCATTTGCCAGAGTGTCACCCTGATGATTGTGGCTTTCGTGCATAGGAAGCATTGCGTGCTTGTCTATAACAAGCACGTCCTCGTCCTCATATACAACGCTGAGGGGGTAGTCCGTCGGTATAGAATGGTTTTCATCCTCGGGAATGGAAAGGGTCACTCTGTCACCGCCGTGAAGCAGGTCAACGGTACGTGCATTCTCTCCGTTTATTTTTATTCCGCCCTCAACTCGCTTAAGTGAGCGCAGAAGCCTTACGGAAATTTTAACGTGACCTCTCAGAAAGCTTATCAGCTTCTTGCCCTCAAAATATTCTTCAACAGTATATTCTATTATTCTCAATTCAATTAACCCTTTTTGGAGTATTCGTCAAGAAGACGCTTCTTTTCGTCCCAGAGCTTCTGCGAAAGGTCAACATAATAGGTATGGGGATTTTCAAAGCGCTTTACCTCGTCCCAGAGAGTGTCAACCTGCTCGTTGCAGTATTTCTTGATATCCTTGATATCGGGGCTCTGATAGCAGCTTTCGCCCTTGTCGAAGATTTTTACAAGCAGGGGCTTTGCCTCAATATTAGTAACCGTCTTGCGCTTCCATGTGTAAACGGGGTCGAAAAGCTCATAGCTGTCAACACCTTCAAGCTCCTCGTCAATAAGCGTGATTACGTCAGCCAGAGCCTTGCCGCTGTCCTTGTCAAAAAGGCGGTACAGCTTCTTTGCGCAGGGAGTTGTAATCTTCTGAACATTTTCACTCAATTTGATACGGGGTACGGGAACTCCGTCCTCCTCAACGGCTACGATTTTATAAACGCCGCCGAAAACGGGAGCGGATGCCGCTGTAATAAGCCTTTCGCCTACGCCGAAGGAGTCAACCTGAGCACCCTGCATAAGCATATCGCGGATAATAATTTCATCAAGGGAGTTACTTGCAACAATCTTACAGTCGGGGAAGCCTGCATCGTCGAGCATCTTCCTTGCCTTTTTTGAAAGATATGTGATATCACCTGAGTCGATTCTGATACCCTTGGGACGGAAGCCTCTGGGAAGCACCTCTCTTCTGAACGCCTCAATAGCGTTGGGGATACCCGTCTTAAGCACATTGTAGGTATCTACAAGGAGTGTGCAGTTGTCGGGATACTGTCTTGCATAGGCGCAGAAGGCTTCAAGCTCGTCGCCGAAAAGCTGAATCCAGGAGTGAGCCATTGTGCCTACTGCGGGGATACCGAAATCTCTCTCGTCAATAGCGCAGGCAGTTGCGTCACAGCCGCCGATATAAGCTGCTCTTGCGCCGTAAATTGCGGCGTCATAGCCCTGGGCGCGGCGTGAGCCGAATTCCATTATAATGCGGTCACCTGCTGCTCTTTTAAGGCGGTTTGCCTTAGTTGCGATAAGTGACTGATGGTTTATTGTAAGAAGTATCATCGTTTCAATAAGCTGAGCCTCAATAACGGGGCCCTTTACAACAATAATAGGCTCACCGGGGAAAATCGGAGTACCCTCGGGGATAGCCCACACGTCGCAGGAGAACTTAAAGTTACGCAGATAATCGATGAAATCCTCGTTGAAGCCCTTTTTGGCAAAAAGCTCCAAATCCTTTTGTGTAAATTTGAGGTTTTTCAGATAGTCGATAAGCTGTCTCAGACCTGCCATAATTGCAAAGCCGCCGTTGTCGGGAACTCTTCTGAAGAACATATCGAAATAAGCAACCTTATCCTGCATGCCGTTGGCAAAATAGCCGTTAGCCATTGAAAGCTCATAGAAATCCATAAGCATTGTAAGGTTTCTTGATTCAAGTGTGTTGCTCATTTTATCAACCGCCTTTTATAAATATGGTATAATTATACTACTTTGTGTCAAAAATTTAAAGACATTTAAAGATTTTTTTATTTTAAAAATAATTTGCAAGCAGCGGTATAATTTCGCTTTGGAAAATTAGATAAAATCAACAAGAAAATTGTTGCATTTTTAACAAAAATGTCATTGTATTTCCTTGACAAACTTTTCTCGCTGTGGTAAAATTTTCAAGGAAATCAGTCAATACTGATACTATAGCAAATAACATGAAGGTGTGAAAAAACATGAGAATTCGTAAGCAGGCCCTTGGTGACCGTAACATTGTAGGCGCAAGAATTGAGGCAAAAAGAAAAGAGTTAGGTATTAAGCAGATTGACCTGCTCACCCAGCTTCAGATTAAGGGTGTTGAGCTTACTGCTTCAGGACTTTCAAAGCTTGAAGGACAGATCAGAAGCGTATGCGACTATGAGCTTGTAGCTATCGCTGAGGTGCTCGGCGTTTCAATCAACTGGCTTGTAGGCAAGGAAGACTGATTAAAACAGTCCGAATAAATAAAAATACAGGTATTTTAAGCGTGGACTTAAGATACCTGTTATTTTTTTAGTTTACTTTAAATGACCTCGCCGGTCGGGCATCGTCACCGAAGCGCCGCCTGTGGCGGATGAAGCGATTTTGGGAACCGCAGGAGGGAGCGACGCATTGTAACCCCTCCGTCAAAATCGGAGATTTTGACACCTCCCCTTTCAGGGGAGGAAACTGTACACCCTCGGAGGACGGAGTTGTAGAGTAGTCAGTAGCCAGTAGTCAGGGAACGTCTGCGGCGTTTGGGGTTACCCTCTCCGTCACCCTGCGGGTGCCACCTCTCCCAAAGGGAGAGGCAAGTATACAACCCGCCCCACTCATTCATCCCACGTTCGTCTGTAGAACCTTGGAGGACGGATATATATAAAATAACCCGCGGAGCGGATTGCGAATGTCGGGTACACGGTGGTTGAAGAGGTGGCAGAAAATTAGACGATTGCGGATTTTGATAAATATGACGGACGTAGCGGACTCATTTGTACAAATTATCCTTAAATAGAGTTGTACGTGAGCTTTACCCTCGGGTAGAGCAGTAGTAATGTGAATTTTTCCGTCAGTGGGGACGTTGCAAGAACTACGGCGGTGGGATGAGGGGAGAAGTGTTAACCGTTATGAACAGGTTAATACGGAAAAATTCACCGCCACTGCGGACCTCCTCGTACAACCCAAGAGCGCTTTGCATACTTTGCCGCTCCGGGCAAAGTATGAGCCCCGCGGCTTGAGCGGGTAGAACATAAAAGAGGCAACCACGGAAGATGAAAAGCAACAACGTAAGGTTTAAAAAAATAGAACGTAAAAATAAGTAACCGCGTAAAATAAAAAAAGACGAAGGGGGCTCTGCCTCCCTCACCCTCCGCAAGCTTTTGTAAAAGCTTGACCAAAACTTTATGCTTTTGCATCAAAGCTTGATTTTCATAACCTCTTCAAACTTAGCCTTGATGCCCTCGTCGCCGTCACGGTGGCGGTAGTTCTGCACCATATCGTAGCTGGGGAAGTTGTTACCCTCAACAAGGATGGGTCCTTTTTCCGTAATAGCGATATCCCAGCCGACGTAGCGCATACCGGGAACAACAAGAGCAGCTTTCTTTACAAGCTCAACCGCCTCGGCAAAATAGGGAATCTCAAAGCCGATAAGCCTTGTGCCTGAGGTGGGGTGAATATCGTGACAGATGCCCTCCTTGTCGCAGAAGGCGGCGTGGGTGATGATGCCGTCAGCATTAACGGGGGCGTACATACCGCCGCTTGAAATGTTGTCAACCTTTGCGCCCTTCTGACCCATTCTGATAAGAGCATACATAAAGTGAGGAACATTGTCATTGTCAACAAGGGTAACCATTCTGAGAGTGTTTACGCTGCCTGAGTAAAGCTCATTCATTTTCGGGTGCTGAACAATAGCATCCTCAATAAGGTACTGCTTGTTTTCCGTAAGCCTTGCGAAAAGCTCGCCAAAATCGGTTTCGTCGGAAAGCGGCTCTCTTGTAATACCCTGACCGCCGAAGGTTTCCGTCTGCTTTGCAAAAACAACGTCCTTGCCCCTGCAGAAGCCTTCAAGGTCAGCGGCAGTCTTGCCCTCAAGGTTGAGGAAGCCTCTGCCCGTGAATTCACCGAAATGCTCGAAGAAGAGCACCTTGTTGTCGAAAAGCTTGTAGTCCTCGGGATTATTGACCTGGCGGACAAGGGAAAGGTTTTCGTTCATTGTCATAAAGGTCTTTCTTTTTGCGCCCTTTACCTTTGCAAAGCCGAAAACGTGGTAATCAAGGTAACCGATATTAGCCGTTACAGCACAGATAATCATATCGATAAAGGTGACAATTTTAGCCTGACCGAGCTCATCGTGAATCTGGTCAATGATGCCGAACATTGTCTTGAAGCTCATTGTTCTTACTCTGCCGAAAAAGATTTTTATTTTACGAAGCATAGTTGAATCTCCTTTTATATTATTCTCCGAAAAGCATTCTGAAGGCGTTTTCCGCATCCTCTTTGGTAAATCCGCCGGGGGAGAAGGTGAAGTTTGCGGGAACGGTGCTCCAACGCTCGCAGAAGCCCTTTATTTCATTTTCTGTCATTGTGATACCCTTAAGGTCTGTAAGCGTCTCTATGACCCTTTTAAAGGTGTTTTTGTCGGTTTCCATAACTGAAAGGGCGCGGTCAAGCCTTTCGGGAGTAAATTCTGCGGCTCTGTCAACAAAAAGACCCATAAAGGCGGTGCAGGCCTTTCCGTGGGGAACACCGTAGTTTTCCGTCAGCACATAGCCGAGAGGATGGGGGAAGGCGGTGCCGCAATAGGCGAGGGTGATACCCGCGTAAAGTGAGCCGTAGTAAAGCTCTGCACGCATATCCTCGTCGGGGAGAAGCTTTTCTTCTCTGTTTTCGTAAAGGAAGCAAAGTCCCTTCCAGATAAGCTCCATTGCCTTTTCACCAAAAAGGGTGGGAATATCGGTGCATTTTGAGCCCATATAGCCCTCAAGCACGTGAGCCATAGCATCAAGTGCCGTTGAAACGGTTATATCATAGGGCATAGATGCCGTATAAGCGGGGTCTGCAAGGGTGAGGGTCGGATAGCAGTCCATAGGTGAAATGCTCTTTTTTCTGCCTGTTGCGGGGTGGGTGAGCACGCTTACTCTGCCTACCTCACTTCCCGTGCCCGCCGTTGTGCCGATAAGCACAATGGGAAGTGCCTTGTTACGGTCTGTCTGAGTGTAGATATCTTCCATAGCCATATCGGGGTTGCTCGCATAAACGGCAACCGCCTTTGCGGCGTCAAGGGGTGAGCCGCCTCCGATGCCTATAATAAAGTCTGCGCCGATTTCTCTTGCCTTAATACTTGCCTCGAAGCAATGGTCAAGGCGGGGATTAGGGCCTATTTTATCGTAAACGTCATAGCGGATGCCTTCCTTTTTAAGGGCGTTTTCCGTATCACCGAGAGCGCCGCAGAGCCTTGAGCTTTTACCGCCCGTTACAATAAGGCAGGTATTACCGAAGCGCTTGAGCAGGTGACTGTTCAGGCTGACGGCATTTTTGCCGCTTATGACATTGATTGGTAAATGAAGGTTAAAGTCCATAATTTTCCTCCTTTACTTTATATGTTAACTCTATTATTATATCAAATTCAGCCCGATAGTTCAAGGGCTAAAGAGAAACCGCCGAGGCAAATCTCGGCGGTTGAATTTCTTTATTTGCCCACAACGCTCTTGATGGTAGTGGCTTTACCTATGGCGTAACCGTTAGTTGTTTTGATGTAGGTCTTTATTCCGAAGCGATAGTATTCACCCTTTTTAAGACCCTTCACGTCATAGGTGAGAGTATTATCACCGGTAACGTTTACAAGATGCTTGAAGCTGCCGTTCTTGCCTACTGCGACATAAATTGCGTAGCCGTCAACGCCGGGAGTCTTTGTCCATTTGAGCCTTGCGATTTTGCTTGCGGTTGCAATGGACTTGATTGTGGGGGTAGAGGGCCTTGTAGCCCCGATAACGGGAGCCTGAACGATTGAAACGTGACCCTTGCCGTCTTCGTCAAATCTTACACCGCGGACGTTAAAGGTGTACTTTGTGCCGGGGGTAAGCTTTGAAACGATGTATTCGGAGGCAGTGCCGTCCCTTACAAGGTCAATGCACTTCCATTTTCCGCCGACCATCTGATAAATCTGATAAGCCTCGGCGCCCTTGAGGGGCTTCCATGCAAGCTTGATTTTTGTATCGTTATAGGCGGCAACCTTTACGCCTGTAAGGGTTGACTTTTTGAAATCGGCTACGGTAAGCACAGGGATAGTCTTTGTACCCTTTGCACCGCACTGCTTACAGGTAATCTGCATTGTACCTGTTGCGTCATAGGTAGCTGCCTTGAGTACCTTTGTATTCTGATACTGATGAGAGAGGCACTTAACGCTGAACTGCATATAGTTACTGTTTACGGTTTTACCTGTGCCTGAGTTGTAAGCCTTTACGTAAGCGGCATAGTCACCCTTGTTGAGTGTCTTACCTGCAACGTTCTTTGCAGTTGTTGCTGAATTGTACTTGCCTACCTTGGCGTTGTTCCAGTCATACTTACCCTTTGAATCCTTTGCGGCAACATAAAGGTAGTAATGAGTTACGTCGTCACCGCCGTCGCTCCACTTGAAAGCGATGGTGTTATCGATATCATAGGGGTTCTTCTTGTTCTGAAGGGAAAGAGAGGGTGCCTTGAGGTCAAGCTTGCCGTAAACGGGCCAGTAATACTTTTCCGCATAATAACCGCGCTCGTCCGCCTTCACGCTTCTGTTGCTGGGAATTTCAAAATAGTAGCACCAATACCAGGCTGCATCGTATGCGCCGTCGGGATCATTTGAAACGCCCTTGAGATAGTCATAGATATAACCGTAGGAGCTGCTCTTGAGCTCGTGAAGAAGATATGCTATCTGACCTTCGATTGAAAGATAATCGTAGCCGTTCTTTTTGCAGTAGTTCTGGAGATTTGCAAATCTGCCGCCGTTCCACTGGCAAAGACCGCCGCTGAGACGTCCGTTGCTGTCGTATATAACAAGCTCGGGGTCAAAGTCGGATTCTCTTTCGATATTAGCCATAATACCACAGGCTGCTGCTGAGTTAATTTTTAACTTGGTTGTAAGCTGTTTGTAAACTTCTGTTTTGTTGTTGCTGGTACTTGCTGAAGCGGAGAGTGGTACGATAGCGGCGAAGATAACAAGAGTTATTGCGGTAAGCAGCACTTTTGTTAAAGCCTTTTTCATTTTATCACCTCTGATTTTTTTTGGCAGAAAAAGCACAACGGGGAAAGGCCTTCCTGCGGGGGCAAAGACTGATGTAAGAAGGGGCCTGCATTTTGTATTTGCATAGACTCGGGATAAAGCACATTTCTCTTTCATTTAATGATGTTTATTGTGTTATCGATATTATGGTGTTGCGCGGTGTTTTACCCTTGTCACTGACCGTGCAGATGCGTGGCCAATCAACTCTTTGTCCGATTATTCCGGGGTCTGAAGTGCCCGGAATTTCATTTCCATATCGGCAACGTCGGCTATTATATATATTTATGGCGGCATTGTCAAATTTTATGCGGTTTCAGCGCTCTTTTTTTCGATTTTGCAAATTTTTTTCTCGAGAAAAAAAGCGTTATTTTTATGCAACATAAACAAAAAAGCCTTTTGGGCAACCTTGAAACCTTGGGCAATGTTCCGAAAATGCCCGAAAAGGGCAAAATCAGCAAATTTGTGAAAAAAAACAGAGGGGGTTTGTGGTATATTTTGCACAACTTTCACAAGGTTTATATGTGCATATTTACTAAATTGATGCTAAAAAGGAATTAAAACGACATTTTTTGACACTTTTTTCGACCTTTTTTTTGAAAAAATTTCTCAAAAACTGCGAAAGAATTTTTTTCGTACGGGAAAAAATTCATCATAGGAATGTGGAATTTTTTCGCGAAAAATCAACAAGATGTTGTACAAAGGTAAAAATTTTCCCACAAAATACCAATTTGTGTGGAATGTGTGGAAAAGCCCGCTTGGTCAATATGCACAATTTTGGCACATTTTTTAATTGGAAAGAAATGGAAATTATGCAATTTTTCAGAAGCGATTCGAGATGAAAAGGGGGGCGAGTAGCCAGTAGAGCAGCCAGGGTTGCCTTCGGTAATGATGTATCCGCTATGCGGATATGATGCTTGCCTTGCGGCAAATGATGCTCCGCCAAGGCGGAATGATGAATTTGCCTTGCGGCAAATATTTAGGGTCGCTTCGCTCCGATTATATGCGGACACGGCAAGCCGTGTCCCTACGGTAGTCATACAACCACATCTACTCATTCAACCCACGTCCGTCTGTAGAACCTTGGAGGACGGATGATACTAAAACAACCCGCGTTAGCGGATTGCGAATGTCGGGTACACGGCAGTTAAAAGACCGGCAGAAAATTAGACGATTGCGGATTTTATTAAAAATGACGGACGTAGCGGACTCGTTGGTAGAGCTGACTCTTAAACAGAGTTGTCCGTGAGCTTTCTCCTCGCATAGAGCAGTAGTAATGTGAATTTTTCCGTTGGGTACAAGGTTATTTCCTTATCATTCTGCAGAAATTGAAGGCATTATGATTTAAGCAAACGTAACGGCGGAAAAATCCGCCGCCACTGCGGACCTCTTCGTACAACCCAAGAGCGCTTTGGTTACTTTGTCGCTCCGGACAAAGTAACAGCCCCGCCGGCTTGAGGCGGTAGAACTTAGAAGCAATAGCCACGGATGATTAAAAAGCGATAACGTAAGGTTTAAAAAGCAGAACGTGAAAGAAGAAGCAACCGCGTGAAATAAAAAGCAAAATACACGCCTTAACGGCGTAAAAAATACATATATATAATAGTATACGAAAAACACCGCCCTGGACTTCCAAAGCGGTGTCAGATTATATGCATTTAATAAACAAATGAGGGGGCTCTGCCCCCTCACCCCTGCAAGCTTTTGTAAAAGCTTGACCAAAACTTTTCTTGTTTTGCTTTACTTTTAATATGCCTTGCCCCAGTATACAAGGTGCTTTGCTTCCTTACCGCAGCAAACACACTTGTCGCTGATAATCTCCTGATTAAGAGGCATACAGCGTGAGCCTACGCCTGTAAGCTCCTTAACCTTGTCCTCACATTCCTCGTCGCCGCACCACATAGCCTTAACAAAGCCGTCACCGTTCTCCTCGAGTGCCTTTGTGATTTCGTCGAGTGTTGTGCAGGTGTAGGTTCTCTTTTCTCTGTTTGCAAGAGCCTTGTTGAAGATGCCCTCGTTAACCTCGTTGAGCTTATCCTTAACGCTTTCTGCAAGAGTATCAAGTGCAACAACAGTCTTTTCTCTGTTGTGACGTGTAACAAGCACACATTCGCCCTTTTCGATATCGCGGGGACCTACTTCGATTCTTACGGGTACGCCCTTCATTTCGTACTCTGCATACTTCCAGCCTGCAGAGTTGTTGCTGTCGTCAAGCTTTACGCGGATGCCTGCCTTCTTAAGGTCAGCCATAAGCTCGTTTGCCTTTTCAAGCACGCCTTCCTTATGCTGTGCAACGGGGATGATAACTGCCTGAATGGGAGCAACTGCGGGAGGAAGAACAAGACCGTTGTCGTCACCGTGAGTCATAATGATAGCTCCGATGAGTCTTGTTGTAACACCCCAGGATGTCTGATGGGGATATTCGAGCTTGTTTTCCTTGCTCTGATACTGAATGCCGAAGGCCTTTGCAAAGCCGTCGCCGAAGTAGTGTGACGTACCTGCCTGAAGAGCCTTACCGTCGTGCATAAGAGCCTCAATAGCATAGGTTGAAACTGCGCCTGCAAACTTGTCGCTTTCGGTCTTCTTACCCTGAATAATGGGGATAGCAAGATACTTTTCGCAGAAGTCTGTGTAAACGTTAAGCATCTTCTCTGTCTCTGTGATTGCTTCCTCGGCTGTAGCGTGGATTGTGTGACCCTCCTGCCAGAGGAATTCTCTTGAGCGGAGGAAGGGACGTGTTGTCTTCTCCCAGCGTACAACACTTACCCACTGATTGTAAAGCTTGGGAAGGTCTCTGTGTGAGTGGATAATGTTAGCATAATGCTCACAGAAAAGAGTTTCTGATGTAGGACGGACGCAGAGTCTTTCCTCAAGCTTCTCGCTGCCGCCGTGGGTTACCCATGCAACCTCGGGAGCAAAGCCCTTAACGTGTTCCTTCTCCTTCTGAAGGAGTGATTCGGGGATAAACATAGGCATACACACATTCTCGTGGCCTGTTTCCTTGAACATACCGTCAAGGATGCGCTGAATGTTTTCCCAGATAGCGTAAGCGTAGGGGCGGATAACCATACAGCCCTTTACGCTTGTGTATTCAACAAGCTCTGCCTTTTTGCAGATGTCGGTATACCACTTGGCAAAATCTACCTCCATAGAGGTGATTTCTTCAACCATTTTTTTATCGTTTGCCATAGGATTTTTTCCTTTCTTTTTTGTGTAAAAAACACGGGAAAATTACATATATATAATAGTATACGAAAAATGCAAAATGCAAAATGCAAAATGCAAAATTGTGGTCGCGGGATAGCTTTGTCTGATATAAAGCTTAACTGCCGCAAAATGCAGTTTTCAATTAACTGCAGGTGTACATATTATAATATATCAAGATAATATAGTTTGGCGGAATAATGTGACTTTTAAGTACAACATTAAAGCGGATATAATCGGAGCGAAGCGACCCTTCATTTTGCACTTTGCATTTTGCATTTTGCATTTGAAGGGTCTTGCCCTGAATTTACGCTTTTTTAACGCTGATTGTAACTTCCTTATCACCGATAGCTACGGTCTTTGTAAGGTCGGCCTCAATCTCTTCACCAACAAGCACTGCGTCAGCAAGAAGCTCTGCGGCCATATGGTCAACGCTTTCCTTAATGCAGTTAACGGTGAACTCGTCTGCTGATGAAAGAGCCATTACAACTCTCTGCTCAACCTCGTAGCCTGCCTCCTTACGGATAAGCTGACACTGACGGATGATGTCACGTACTGTGCCTTCCTTGATAAGCTCGTCGGTAAGCACAACGTCAAGAGCAATTACTGTACCCTCGCCGCATTCAGCGGAAACGATGCCTGCCTTTGTCTTGGACATAATGTTGAAGATTGCGGGGTCATAAGCCTCGTCAAAGCCTTCAACAAGCACAGCCTCGCCTGCCTTAGCCTTAGCGGTGTATTCAGCCATCTTGTCGGCGTCTGCTGCCTCAAGAGCCTGCTTCATCTTGTTAACGTTCTGCTTGAGAACTGCACCTGCAACCTTGAAGTTAACGGTGAGGTAGCTGTCGTTGAGAACGTTTACATCGTCGATGTATTCGATAGCCTTGATGTTAAGCTCGTCAAGGATGTTCTTTTCAAATACCTTGATGTCTGCATCGCTGCATACAAAGAGCTTTGAAAGGGGCTGACGAACCTTGAGCTGATGCTCGTTACGAAGTCTCATAGCAGTTGCAATGATATCTCTTGCAAAAGCAGTCTTTGCGATGATGCCGTCATCCTCGAAGCCCTCGAGAGCTACGGGCCAGTCTGAAAGGTGAACTGAAAGCTCTGCGGTAGGAAGCACGCGGCGGACAAGGTTCTGCCAGATGCTTTCTGTCATAAAGGGAAGGATGGGAGCCATAACCTTTGTGCAGGCCTCAAGAGCCTTGAAGAGTGTCCAGTAGGCAATCATCTTATCCTTTTCGTCGCCTGTCTTCCAGAAGCGGCGACGGTTGGTTCTGATATACCAGTTGGAGATATCGTCTGTGAAGATTTCAAATTCCTTGACAAGGTTGTACGCCTTGTAGTCATCCATCTGAGCGGTTGCTTTATTGATGAAATCGTTTGTTCTTGCAAGAAGCCACTTGTCGGTAACGGTCATAGCGCTCTTATCGGGAGTGTAGCCCTCGAAGTTGGGCTTGTCAATTCTTGCATAGGTCTCGAAGAAGGTGTAGATGTTCCAGTAGGAGAGAAGCTTTCTTCTTGCCTCGTCGCCGAGACCGAAGCCGAAGCGTACATCGTTTGCAACGGGGCCGCCTGCATAGAGGTAACGAACGGTGTCAGCACCGATTTTCTCTGCTGCCTCGTCGAAGCGGATCATATAGCCTGTCTTGGAGAACTTTTCGCCGTTTTCCTGAATAACGCTTGAGTGGCAGAGAACTCTCTCATAGGGAGCCTTGTCCTCAAGAACTGTACTCATAAACAGAAGTGAGTAGAACCAGAGACGAACCTGCTCGCGCATTTCAACAACCCACTCTGCGGGGAAGTTCTTTCTCCATTCTTCCTTATCGGTAAAGTAGCCTGTTGTTGAGAAGGGAACGATACCTGCGTCGAGCCATACGTCACCTACGTCGGTGATACGCTTGACAGCCTTACCGCACTTGGGACACTTGATTTCCACCTCGTCAATCCAGGGTCTGTGAAGCTCGGGGAGAGCGTCAACCTTTGCAGGGTCAACTGCAAGGCTCTTAAGCTCATCGATTGAGCCTACAACGTGAACGTTGCCGCAGTCCTCACATACATAGAAGGGGAGGGGCATACCGTAGTAGCGCTTACGTGAAATGTTCCAGTTGCCCATATTGTTGAGCCAGTCGAGCATTCTCTTGCCGTTTGATTCGGGCTCCCACTTAACGCTCTGAGCGTTTCTGATAAGGCGGGGCTTTAATTCCTCTGTTGCGATGAACCAGGAGGGAACAAGACGGTAGATAAGCTCCTCCTTACATCTCCAGCATACGGGGTAGCTGTGCTCGTGGGGCTTGATGAGGTAAAGCTTGTCTCTCTTCTTGAGCTCTTCAAATACCTCGTCAGCGATTGTCTTTGAGCTCTTACCTGAGAAGAAGCCGAAGCCCTTGAGGAAGATACCCATATCGTCAACGGGCATAATTTCGGGAAGACCGAGTCTCTTGCCGAGCTCGTTATCCTCTGCACCGCAACCGGGAGCGATGTGAACAACGCCAGTACCTTCTTCAGCGTCAACGTCCTCCCATGCAACGATCTTATGCTCAAAGCCCTGCTGAGCCTCAAGCTCGGGGAAGCAGGTGTCGTATTTCTTACCTACAAGCTCCTCACCCTTGAACATACGAAGAACCTCAAGCTTGTCCTCACCGAGGTACTTGATAGCGTTCTTTGCAAGAATGAGAGTCTTTTCGTCGCTCTTTACCTTTACCTCAACATAGTCGATTTCGGGGTTAACTGCAAGGGCAACGTTTGAGGAAAGAGTCCAGGGTGTTGTTGTCCATACGATAATCTTACTGTCTGTGCCTTCAACGGGAAGCTTGAAGAAAACAGAGTTGTGAGTAATTGTCTTGTATGAGCCTGTCATTTCGTGCTCTGAAAGAGATGTACCGCAGCGGGGGCACCAGGGCATGGGCTTGTACTCACGCTTGATCCAGCCGTTGTTGTCGCAGGTCTTGAGGAAGTGCCAGATTGAGGTGATGTTAAGGTCTGTGTTGGTGTAGTAGGAGTTGTCCCACTGCATCCACTGACCGAGTCTCTTTGACTGCTCGGTGATAACACCGGAGTACTGCTTTACACGCTCAACGCACTTTTTTGTGAACTTGTCGATACCGTAATCCTCGATATCCTTCTTTGATTCGAAGCCGAGGTCTCTTTCAACGCCGACCTCAACCCAGAGACCCTGACTGTCAAAGCCGTTCTGACAGCGGCAGTCGTAGCCTCTCATATACTTGTATCTGATGAAGGTATCCTTGAGGGTACGTCCCCATGCGTGGTGGATACCCATAGGATTGTTTGCGGTGATGGGGCCGTCGATGAAGCGGAAGCGCTCCTTGCCCTGATTTTTTTCCTTACGCTTTTCGTAGCAATTGTTATCCTCCCAGAACTTGAGAATGTCATGCTCCATGGCGATAAAATTGTTGCTTTTTTCCATTTCTGCCATAATAAATTCTATCCTCCGTAAATATTTTTACGCTCAATCGGAAAAGCATACTGCTCCGATTATATATACCAAAAGAGTATACTATAATATAAGGAATTTTTCAATAGAAAAAGGAAAAAAAGTGGGATAAAAAGTGAGGCGAGGGCCGAGGGCCAAGGGCCAAAGGGCCGAGTGAAGGTGAGGTGTGATTTAAAGTAGTAAGTAGCCGGTAGTCAGTAGTAAGGATTGTCGCTTTGCGACAAAAGGATTTTGTAGGGCGGATATCAGCCGCACGCTGTACTCCTGACTTTTGGCACTCGGCCCTTGGCCCTTGGCCCTCGGCCCTCACTCCTTGCACTTGTTCGGAACTCGCCTCCTGATTTTTTGGCACTTGGTTCCTGATACTCGGCCCTTGGCCCTCGGCCCTCGGCCCTCCCCCCCTTGCATTTTCCTCCTCCTTGTGCTATATTTAACTCATAAAAGGAGATGTAACTATGAACTACACATTTGACTTTGAAAATAAGGGCATACTTATCACCGGCGCCGCAAGCGGTATCGGACTTGAGGCAACAAGGGCTTTTTTACAGAATAAAGCCACGGTTTTTATGGCTGATTACAACGAAAAAAATCTTACCGAAAAGGCAGATGAGCTTAAAAAGGATTTCCCCGACGGTGAAATTTTTACCTTTGTCTGTGACATCACCGATAAAGAGGCAAGGGCAAGGCTGATAAGTGACATAAAGGCGACGGGCAGGGATGTTGACGTGCTTCTCAATAACGCGGGAATGTCCCATTCCGCCTACAGCATTTACGAAAAGCAGGAGGACTGGGAAAGGGTTATTTCCCTTAACCTTACGGCACAGTTTTTTATGGCTCAGGCGGTTGCAAATGAGTTCTTTATTCCGAAAAAGAGCGGTAAAATTGTCAACACCTGCTCCTTAAGCGGTATTATGGGCATCCCCTCGGCGGTTGCCTACAGTGCAAGTAAGGGCGGTGTGATGCAGATGACAAAGAGCCTTGCCTGCGAGTGGGCGCGCTTCGGAATAACCGTCAACAGTGTCTGCCCCGGATTTGTGGAAACACCGCTGATTGCCGATAACCTTTCAAACGAAAAGTGGATGGGATATATGACCATGCGTACACCTATGCGCCGCCTTGCAAAGCCCGATGACGTTGCAGGCTCAATTCTCTTTTTTGCTTCACATATGGCGGATTATATTACGGGTGCAAGCGTAGTTATTGACGGAGGATTTTCAAGTGGCTCATGAGTTAAAGAACAAGCTGCAGTCGGCGGCTCTTGACGTGGTGGACAAAATCACGGGCAAGGAAAGGAAGAAGAACATTATCTTCTACTTTACCGACCAGCAGCGCTACGATACGGCTAATAATGACATTATGCCAAACCTTTCTGCACTTGCCGGGGAGGGTGTGACCTATACGGACTGCTATACCTGTCAGCCCGTATGCGGGCCTGCGAGAGCCTGCCTGCAGTCGGGTGTTTATGCAACACAGACCGGGTGCTACAAAAACAATATTTCTCTGCCCCGTACGATCACACCCCTTGCAGAATACTTCAACCGTGAGGGCTATGATACGGCATATATCGGCAAGTGGCACCTTGCCTCGGATAAGAGCTTCAACTGTGAAAAGACCGCCATTCCCCGTGAGAGGCTCGGCGGCTACAGATATTTCCGCGGTGCGGATGTGCTTGAATTCACGTCCCACGGCTATGACGGCTATGTTTTTGACGAGGACGGCAACCGCATTGATTTTACGGGCTACCGTGCCGACAGAATAAATGATTTTGCTCTTGAATATATCGACAATGCGCCAAAGGGTAAGCCCTTTTTTATGTTTGTTTCCCAGCTTGAGCCTCACCATCAGAATGACAGAGGACACTTTGAGGGCTACAGAGAAACGGTGAGCGATTTCAGAGGGCGTCCCGTTCCCGAGGAGCTCAGACACTTCAAGGGTAACTACTACGAGGAATATGCCGACTATCTTTCGGCAATCAACCGTATAGACTATAACCTCGGAAGGCTCGTTGACAAGCTCAAGGAAAAGGGCATTTACGAGGAAACGGTGATTATTTTCACAAGTGACCACGGCTGTCATTTCAAGACGAGGAATATGGAGTACAAGCGCTCCTGCCACGACAGCAGCATACACGTTCCCCTTGTGATAAGGGGCGGTGATTTCCGCGGCGGTAAGAGTGACAACCGTCTTGTCAGCCTTATTGACCTGCCCGCGACCCTGCTTTCAATAGCGGATATTGACATTCCCGATTATTTCAGCGGTTATGACCTTGATGACGACTGGGAGAGGGAATGTGTATACATACAGATAAGTGAGAGTCAATGCGGAAGGGCAATCCGCACAAGGGAGTACAAGTATTCTGTGAGCGCTCCGACCTATGCCCTCGGTATGACGGTGCCGAAGAGTCCCGTTTATGTTGAGGAATACCTTTACTCACTTGAGGATGACCCGATGGAGCTTCACAATCTTATCAGGGACCCGAGCTACAGGATTGTGAGAAACAAGCTTAAAAAAATGCTGCTTGATGAAATGGAGAGAGCGGGTGAGGGTAAGGCGGTGATTCTGCCCGCACCGATAGTGAGGAGTAAATAAAAAGAAAAGTTCTTTGGTTCTTTCTTACAAGAAAGAACGCCCCGCGGCGAGCGATAAAAAAATTTGATTATATAAAAACAAAGCCAACACTGAGTTTTCCGTGTTGGCTTGTTTGTTGTTATATCTGATAATTGTTAAGAGCAAGAGGGCTCTGCCCTCTGCTCTCTTGCGGTTCCCAAAATCGCCTATCGGCTTGTAGCGCCGAGCGATTTTGACCGCTACGCCATCCTCGCCTCGCTGCATCGTCCACAGGACGCGCTTTGGCGACGATGCCCGCAAGCTTTTGTAAAAGCTTGACCAAAACTTTTCTTGTTTTATTCCTTACGCTTTAGCCATAGCTAACTGTTCAAGCTCATCAAGGCAGGAATAATGCTCTGCCTGCTTAAGCAGAAGCTCTGCCTCGGTATAGGGCTTTGTTGCCCTTTCGTAAACGGAAACAGCCTTTGCATAAGCACGAAGCTCTTTTCTCACCTGCATGCTCTCAGAGAAGGTAGAGGTTTTTCTGTCCTGAAGCTCGGTTTTTATGCTCTCGTCGGGAAGGCGGATGCTGTCAATGCCGTATTTTTCAATAAGGCGTGAGGCCTGCTTCTTGTGCCTTGCAAGGTTGATTGCATCGCTTCGGATTTCCTTTTCCTCTGCTGTCTTTTTGGGAAGTGCCTTTGCTCTTGCCATTTCCTCTGCGGCATCGGTGTAGTTGTGAAGCTTGCCGTTAAGGAGTGTTTTTTCAGCCTCGGCAATACGGACAAGACCTGCCTTTGTGGTGAACTTGTTAAGCTCGTCAATGATAACGCCTGACCTTTCAAGGGCAAGGTTGGTTTCCCTTACAGCCTTGAATTCTGCCTTTGCCCTTGCAATTGCGGTACGGCGGCTTGCCTTTTCCTCGTCGGTTTTCTTCGGAAGCTTCTTCGCTTCCCTGATTTTGCTTTTATCAAGGGGCTGAGGCTGCTTTCCGTTAAGCTCCCTTGCACGGGTGATGATGCTCATTGCCTCAACAAGCTCGCTGTCCTCAAGCTTGTTTACGGAGTGGTTGATGAACATTGCACGGATTTTAAGTACCTCAACATAGCCCTTGTGCTTGTTTTCCGTAAGGTTGTAGAAGAAGAAGGGAAGAAGGTTAAGCACCGCGCCTATTGCCGACCAGAAGATAAGTGCCTCGAAAAGGTTGTTTCTGATAGCGTCATCGTAAAGTACGGAGTAGTCACGCTTAAGTCCCATACTCTCGTAAATGAAGGGATAGAACATACCCGTGAACAGACCGATAACCGTACCTATCATACCGAGAGGGCCGAAAAGTCCGTCAACACGTACGCCCGTTTTCCATTGGTGATAGTCTCTCATATCGGCGCTGATGTTGTGCTGGACGATGTTCCAGAAGGTGCTTATAAAGGTGTTGATATAAGTAAGAAGACAGATAAGCCAGATGTTTTTGTAAACAAAGTAAAGGCCGACGATGACAAAAACATTCACACTGTTTATAAGAAGAAGCACGTTCCTTTTGCCCATTGCCTTGATTGCAAAGGGACAGACCATCATTGACCAGAGGGCGGCATTACCTATAACAAGGCTCGCGACACCCTCGGGCGCACCCGCATATTTTCCGTCGAAGCCGTAGTTGAAGCTCCAGGTGAGGATTACGCCGTAGCCCGATTCAAGGAAAACTATCCAGTTTGCGGCCTGTATCATCCAGTAGTACTTGTTTTTTGCAACCTCACGGATTGCATCAAGCATTCTTACGGGCTCGGGCTTTACACGGGGGAGGACAAGCCTTTCCTTACACTTACGGAAAAAGACAAGGCTCATAACAAGACCGATTATAGTAAAGCAGGGGTAAATAACACGGTAGGTCCAGATATTATCACGTCCCCAGGTCATACCTGCAAGAGCGGGAAGGGCGGCATTTGTGATTGTGGGCGCAAGGGAATAGACAATCTGCGAAATGCTCATTACATTGGAGCGCTCCTGCGAATCGGGGGTGATAATCTGCTGAAAGTAGTTGTAGCTTTCGGTGTAAAAGCTCATTGCAATGCTTATTGCAAGGTACATCACCTCAACCACAACGGCCTTTGTTATATAGTCCATTCTTTCATAGGGAAGCCACACAAAGAGTGTTGAAAGAAGGAAAATAGGCAGGGCGGATTTCTGTATGAAGGGCAGGAACTTACCGCCCTTTAAATTGTGGTTATCATAGTACCAGCTTCGGAAAATACCGATGGGTATACCGATGATGTTTGCAACGTTGAGCATAATCTGAAGGTGCATAGGCTCAAGACCGATGCTCGGACCTACAATGTAGTTTGTCGCACTCAGACCGATGCTTGAGGCAAGCACGGTCAGCCAATGCACGCCGAAGCCTGCACCGCTTAAAAATGCTATCTCCTTGTAGGAAACATAGTTGCCCTCGGCGGGCTGCTTCCAGTATTTTTTTGCCGTTTCAAAGGCGGATTTTGCCTTGTCCTTTAATCCGGGACGGGTTGTTTTCTCCATTTTTAAAATTCCCCTTTTTATTTGTTTACTGTCACGCTTTCAATTCTCGGTGCGAAGGTTTCGTTTCCGTTGAAGCGGATATTGCCGCTGCTTGAAAGCCTTACGGTGTTTTCACCCTCGTTAAGTTTGAGGTTAAAGGTGAGGGTCTTGTAGTTGTAAAGGCTGTAGGTGTTGCGGCAGAAGATATCTTGACTGTCACCGTTAGCACTTACTGTCAGAAGTGCTTCAATAAGGTCAACGTTGTAGGCGTGATAGCCGCCCTCAAGGTTGTTTGCATAGTTGAGAGTTACACGGTAGGTGCCGCTTTCGGGAGCGTTTACGGTGAATTCTGCGCTTCCGCCCTCGCTTGAAATGCCGTCGATGAAGCTTGTGCCGTATTTGTCAGCTTCAAGGCTTGCCTTACCGCTAAGCTCCATCTGTGAAGCTGTGATTTTTTCGCTGAAGCCCTTTGTGCCGTCTGTGAAAATTCCGAAATCGGCGTTGCCGTCGGTTTCGATTTCGTTAAGACCTCTTCTTAAGTAAATACCTGCACCGTCTGTAAGCTCATATTCCGCGCCGTCAATTTCTGCATTGAAGTCATTTGCGCAGGAAGCTGTGTAGAAGCCGTCATAGGGTGCAACTGCAAGGAATTTATTTTCACCGTCGGGAAGAAGGCTGATTTTTTCCTTTTCCTCGTGAAGGCTCATTATTGCGCTGTCAAGCACAAAGGTGCCGTCACCGTGGCTGAAGGTGATTTCGTGTATTCCGCAGGAAAGCTCGAGCTGCATTTCGTAGCAGTCGGTGTATTCGCTCTTGATTGTGTTGGGGAAGTAAAGGGTCTGCTCTTTTCCGTCAAGGGTGAATTTAACCGTAGCGTAATCTCTGCCGTCCCTTGTGCCGCTGTCGTTGTGCTTGCCGAAAATCACCTTGAAATCATAGGTGCCTGCCGTTTTTGCAAAAACGTTTATTTTAACTCCGTCACCCTCGTTTTCAAAGCCGCCGCACATACCCTCGGTTTCACCTGTTGTTGCATAGGCGCTGTCGTAGGTGTAGGCGTTGCCGAGGAGCCTGCCGTCCTCAAATTCGTATCTTACGGGGATATTGTCATTCTTTACGGTGGGAGCATTTTTATCGGCGGGGGATACTGTGATGAAGTATATCGCATCGGTGTCCGTGCCGGGAATGTTGATGTTGAGTGAGCCGAGGGAGGCAGAAGCGTTGTACTGCCTTAAAAGGGTTGTTGAGGAAACAATGCCTGTAAGTCCCTGATAGTAAACGCATTCAATTTTAACGTTAACCTTTTTGCCGATGTTGGTTTCATCAAGATTATTGATTTTAACCGCGCGCTTGTTTTCACTGCCGGAAACAATCATATTGATTTCTTTCTTATCGTCTGAAAGGGAGGCAATGCCGTCAAGTCTTTCGCGGTAGTTGTATTTATCCTGAGAGCTGCTTGTTGCTTCGAGAAGATTACCGTCCATTTCGGCGTATTTTCTGTAAAGCCACCAGTTTGAGTTGGGTGAGTTGTCGTCTGCGGCGGTGTCGTTAAGGTTGTTTGCGAGACGCCAGTATGCCATATTTCCGTAAACACCGCTCTTTTCCATAGCGATAATATAATGGAGCATGGTTGTGGGGTTGCCGCAATCCTCCATTGTGCCGTACTCTGTTACGATGATGGGAAGGTCTGAAACACCGTATAAATCCTCTATACGTCTGTAGTCCTCAACGTGCATATGCCAGTCAGGAATTGACCACCAGGCAAGCTCGTGGTAAATCATAATTTCGGGCACGCAGTCATTTTCGGCGCAGTATTTCATAAAGCCTTCAATTTTTGTTGTTTCATAATCGCAGAAGCCGGGGCCGCCGATAACTGCATCGGGGTCAAGTGACTTTACATAATCGTAGGTCATTTTCCAAGCCTCGTAAAAATTAGCTTTACCCATATCGTCATAATGAACATTGCCGTCAACGTAGTTGCCGAACCACACAGCGTTGTCACACTCGTTGTAAATGCAGTAAACAAGCTTGTCCTTGTAGGGAGCGTTCTTCAGAAGCTCAATCTTTTCCTTTACAAGAGGGAAGTAGCTTTCGTAAAGGAACTCTTTCCAGTCGTATGTACCGTTTTTGCGCATTTCCATAATTTCATCGTGGCAGTAGTACCAGGTGCTGTAAGCATCCTGAAGGTAAACCACGGTGTAGTCGCACTCCTCAAGCTGAGGTGCAACGTGGCTGATATCACCTGTGGGATGCTGAAGTCCGTCGGGTACCTTCTGTGAAACGGAAGCGATGTCGAGACTTTCCGTCATTGCCTTTGAGGGAACGCCCTCCTCGGAAAGGCCGTAAAGGAAGCCCGTCGCTCTTGTTGTAACGGGGGAGAGCTGCTTTGAGGCGTCAACGTGGAGTGTGGGCACCCACACGAGGGGAATTGCCTCAAGCATAAGGATGATTGAGATAATAAAGGACATAAGCTGATTCATAATTTTTCTCCTTTGGCTTTATGGTATTTATGTTTAAAGGGTGATAAGCTCGTATTCCTTACTGCCGATTCCAAGCTCTTCGGCGGCATCAATTGTATGTGCGCCGTTACGGCTTTCTATTCTCTTAATAAGGTGAGCCTTACCGGGGTCGTCGCTTTTGTAGACGAGGTCAAGACAAGCCTTGTCAATTGCAACGGGATCAAGGGAAATGAGCATTCCGATATCCTTCATGCAGGGGTCCTCGGCAATGGCACAGCAGTCGCAGTCAACGGACATATTTTTCATCACGTTGATATAAACGGCGTTGCCCTTAAAATAGTCAACAACGCTTTTTGCCGCGTCAGCCATTGACTCAAGGAAGCTGTCGTGGTCAGCCGTCCAGATTTTTTCAACCTCACCCGCGCCGTGGATGTATGCCTTGCCGTGGGAGGATGCCATACCTATTGAAAGCTGCTTGAGCGCGCCGCCGTAGCCGCCCATAGGGTGACCCTTGAAATGAGAAAGCACAAGCAGAGAGTCATATTTTGCGGTGTTTTTTCCGACGAAGTTCTTTTGGATTCTCTTACCCTCGGGGACGGGGAGTATCATATCCTCACCCTCGCCGTCAAGAAGGTCAAAGGGGAAAAGCTCACTCCAGCCGTGCTCCTTTATTGTTTTTAGGTGCTTTTCGGTGGTGTTTCTCGTTCCCTCGTAGGCGGTATTGGTTTCTGTCACCGTGCCGCCGACATAGTCGATAAGCGCCTTCCAGAAGTCGGGCCTGAGAAAATTCTGGTTGCCCGTTTCACCGCTGTGTACCTTGACGGCAACCTTGCCCGTAAGCTCCTTACCGAGAGCCTTGTAAAGCCTGAGGACGCTTCCCTTTTCGCAGTCGGGAATGAAGTAGACTGTGGGTTTCATAGAGTTTCTCCTTTATAAAAAAATCAGGGGGATTGATACCATTCAAGCTCGGATGCCGGAATGATAATATAGTTATTTTCACCGTCACCTGTACGGAGTATGACATTTCTGATGCCTGCCTGAATAATGTTTCTTGCACAAACGGGGCAGGGCTTTGCTTTATGTATTGTGTTATCGGGATTGACACCTGCAAGGTAAAGGTCTGCTCCTATTGTCTGTGCTCTTGAACAGTTTAAAAGGGCGTTCATTTCCGCGTGAATTGCACGGCAGATGCCGTAGCCCTCGCCCTGATGCATATTGCGCTCGATGCGGGGACAGGTGTTCAAATCGCAACAGTTGGAAAAGCCTCTCGGTGAGCCGTTATAGCCTGTTGAAATAACGACATCATCTTTAACTATCACTGCTCCGTATTTTCTTTTCAGGCATGTGCTTCTGTAAGCGAATGTTTCGGCACAGTTTAAATATGTATCTGTTTTGGAGATTCGTTTCCCTTTTTCGGGTATGACCATTTTAATTCCTCGTTTCTTGCCCGTTTTTTTCTCTCTCGGGACAGAGTTGCGGTAGGGACACGGCTTGCCGTGTCCGAAAAGGGTTGCAGCTTTTTATATGTTGCTGTTGATTTGTTGAGCGGACACGGCAAGCCGTGTCCCTACTGACCCCTTAATTTTTAAGTGCACTAAGGGTACAACAACATTATACCACACCCGATACAGAAAAGTAAACAAAAAGAGAGTCGTTTCTGACTCTCTCAACTGTTTTTTTCTTTATTATAACAACCCTCTTCAAGGGATAAGCTTACTGCTCCTCTTCGGGCTCTGTATTGTCATCTTTCTTGAATAAGGAAATGAGGTTCATAATGAAATCAACCAAAGCTTTAAAAAAATCTGTGAAGCTCATTAACTATTCCTCCTATCTGCTTTCTGTTTGTATAGAAAGTATACAATAATTATATGAGGATGTCAATATTTTGTTTAAAGTTTTTTCATTTTTTTAAAAATAATCCTGTAAAAACACGTGTCATAATGCTGATTTGGCAAAATGGCACGTGTAATCGGTAAATAAATTATTAACTTATATGTCAGCCTGTGATTTCCGCCTCGGAGTTCTCGGTGTCAGAAGCCTCTGCGGGGTTTTCGATAACCTCCTCGGCCTCCTCGGGCTTGTCATTTTTCCTTTTGCGGAACAGATTTTTCCAGCTATCCTTCTGCTGCTCATCCTCGTCAACGGGGTTGACAACAACGGGGCGGGGGAGGAAGTGGTCGCTTTCGGGGACATAAAGCTCAACGGCGCGCTCAAGCACATTTATTCTTACCTCGCGGTGCTTGCCGCCGAATTCACCGTCTATTGTCCAGGGGACATCCTCCTCGAGGGCGGTGAACTTGATTTTGTTTGTGCTGAACATAATAACCTGCTTGCCGTCATATTTCTGATATATTGTTTTATACATCAGTGAAAGGATGTTAAGGGGAGTGCAGTCCTTTACAAGGATAACCTCGAACTTACCGTCGTTGAATTTTACCTGACCGTCGGGGAGCTTGATGAAGCCGCCTACGGAGAGAGAGTTGGACACAGTACCGAAAACAAACTTGCCTTCAATTACGCCGCCGTCATATTCAACGCGCATTTTTATATTGTGTACGTTCCTGAGGTCGGCAACACCTGCGGTGATATAAGCGGCTCTGCCGAAAATATTTTTCATTTTCTGGCTTGTCACATAGGAGGCGGCTGAAAATGCACCGAAGGAAGCAACGTAGGAGTAGTATCTGTTATTGAAAAGACCTATATCGTAATCGTTGGGCTCACCGTTTCTGATAAGCTCGGTTGCCTTTCTGAAATCCGTGGGGATTGAAAGGGAGCTTGCAATATCGTTGGTCGTGCCCGCGGGGATGTAGCCTATGGGAGCACGGCGGGGCATATCCATAACGCCGTTGATGGTCTCGTTGAGCGTGCCGTCGCCGCCGCTGCAGATTACAAGGTCGTGGTCACCGAGCTCGTTTTTTACAATATTTGTAGCGTCTCCGCTGCAGGTGGTCTCCCTTACGGTGAATTCAAGACCGCTGCCCTCGAAGCTTTCAACAATCTCCTCGGTGCTTGCACGGGAGCTGTTTTTACCTGAGCAGGGGTTGAAAATCAGTAACGCCTTCTTTTTGTTATCCATAAATATATCCGCGGTCCGTGAGAGGACCTTTCCTTTCGGGTTTTCTGTCATAATTTTAACACCTTGATAAATTATTGTCAAATGAATAATTCTTAAAATACGCCGTAAGGAGAAGGGGCTTTGCTTTGCGGCGGATTCTGAGCACCGTAAAAATCCACAACATCTTGTGCTTTTTATGCTTTTGCAAAAATTCCTTTTGCCGTTACGGGAATAAAACGAGGTATTTTATTGTGCAAAGTCAACAAAATCTTTCACGAAAATACTTACACTTTAACCAAAAGGTAGAAGTGAATTTTTTTGATAAAAAAGGCTTGATTTTTCGGAAAAAGTGTTGTATTATTACTTTGCAATCGAGAGAGGTTGCAACACAAAAGCGAAGCGCAATGCTTCGGACTTAATTAAGATTTCTCCACTATAATGTTTTCTTCATATTTTCTCCTTTTAAAAGCACTCGGTTTCTCCCCGGGTGTTTTTAATTTGTAGAAATAAAAATAAATTAGAAATAAACTCTTATACAGCCAAGAAAGGTTGTGAAATCCTTGAAAAAAGAACGCTCAATGCTCACGGGCAGCCCCATTAAAACAATAGTGCTTTTTGCTCTGCCTATTATGGCTTCCTCAATGCTTCAGTATAACTACTCCCTTGTGGATAACATCATCGTCGGCAGATACGTAAGCAACGAGGCTCTTGCCGCCGTCGGAAGCGTAGGCTCAATAAACTCCTTTATAATCGGTGCGGCGCTGGGACTTACAAGCGGCTTTTCGATTCCCGTAGCTCACGCCTACGGAG
Organism: Acutalibacteraceae bacterium; assembly: GCA_045658745.1. Lineage (GTDB taxonomy): Bacteria > Bacillota > Clostridia > Oscillospirales > Acutalibacteraceae > UBA6857. The sequence continues at coordinate 54,300 of JAZOVO010000094.1, forward strand.
CGGGTGACGGAAAAAAGGCGGGGCGCTTTGCGGGTAACAGCATCAGCCTTGCCTTTATTATAGGAAGCATCATCGCCGTTATAGCTCACCTTCTGTCTGATCCTCTTTTAAGGCTCATCGGTACACCCGAGGAGATTATTCACCTTTCCTCGGCGTACCTTAATATATTGTATTATGCAATTCCCTTTCAGATGCTTTCAAATAACTTTACCGCAATTTCACGAAGCGTCGGCGAAAGCAAAAAGCCCCTTTACTTTTTCTCCTTTACCGTTGTGCTGAACTTTTTCCTGGACCTTCTGTTTGTAAAGGTTCTTCCCTGGGGCGTTGAGGGTGCGGCACTCGCAACTCTCATCTGCCATATCACGGCGGCGGCACTCAACGGCGGCTATGTACTGCTGAGGCTTAAGAGAATACACATTTCAAAAGGTGACCTTGTCCCGGACGGTAAAATTTCAAAAAGGCAGATTTTTCTCGGTATTCCCGTATCTCTGCAGTTTACGATGACCTCGGTAGGCTCAATGTGTCTGCAGAGCGTTGTCAACTCCTTCGGTACAAGCGTTATCGCGGGCTTTACCGCCGCGGGCAGAGTCGAGGGTCTGACGAATATCCCGATGTCGGGGCTCGGTGTTGCGACCCAGACCTTTGTAGGACAGAACTACGGCGCGGGAAATTACAGGCGCATACGTGAAAGCGTGAAAAAAATCTTTATTCTTGACCTTGCCGTTTCCGTTGTGATGAGCATTACCCTTTATCTGATTGCAGAGCCCGTTGTAAAGCTCTTTATGGAGGAGTTCAACCCTGAAATTATGGCGGCGGCAAAAAGGTACATCCTTGCAATTGCACAGTGCTACAGCCTTGTTGCGGTGCTTTTTGTTATGCGCAACACCCTGCAGGGACTCGGCTTCACCCTTGCAAACTCCGTTGCGGGTGTGGGCGAATTTTTCGGAAGGCTCCTTGTTGCCTTTGTGCTGACTCCGTGGCTCGGCTTTGATGCGGTTTGCTATGCGGGACCTGCGGCGTGGCTTCTTGCGGATATTCCCTTAATCATTATATATATTTATAATGTAAAAAAGAAAATGTCGGAAAAGGAAAAAAGTTTACCTCTTTAATATATTGACAATCTGTTCATTTTATATTAAAATATTCAGTAGTAGGAACAGTAAAAATCAAAAAGGAGGATATAACAATGGATAATGCATTTTTCGACTTTTTTCAGAAATACTATGACGATATCGTAGCTTTTGTAAGAGCAATGATTGACTTTGTAAAGGCATTCACAGCAAAGCTCGGCGGCGACGCTGAAGCAGCAGAATAAATAATTGAATAAAAAAAGAAAAGCCTTCCGTGAAAGCGGAAGGCCTTTTTATATCTGAGAAAAGACAAGGGGACAAAAGCGTTAAAATTTTACTTGAAGACATAGAACCATGCTCTGTCTTCAACCCACGTCCGTCTGTAGAACCTTGGAGAACGGGCGAATACCCCTCCGTCAAAATCGGAGATTTTGACACCTCCCCTTTCAGGGGAGGAAACCGTACAACCTCGGAGGACGGATGAAGCTGAAACAGCCCGCGGAGCGGATTGCGAATGTCGGGTACGCGGCAGTTAAAAGGCTGGCGGAAAATTAGACGATTGCGGATTTTAATAAACTCGTCGGACGTAGCGGACTCGTTTGTAGAATTGATTCTTAAATAGAGTTGTACGTGAGCTTTACCCTCGCATAGAGCAGTAGTAATGTGAATTTTTCCGTCAGTATTACGTGTGATTATTACGGCGGTACGATGAGATGAGAAGTCTTGTATTTACGACCACGGCAGCTACGGAAAAATCCCCCGCCACTGCGGACCCCCGCGTAGAACTTAAGAGCGTTTTGGTTACTTTGCCGCTCCGGGCAAAGTAACAGCCCTGCCGGCTTGAGGCGGTAGAACCAAAAAGTCGTAACCACGGAGTATATAAAAAATAAATGTAAAAAACACCGCCTTTTTCAAGACGGTGTAAATTATTTCGCTCGCCGCGGGGCGTTCTTTCTTGTAAGAAAGAACCAAAGAACTTTATTTTTTGTTCTTACCCTGAATTAAAATATTCCCTGTGCCATCATTGCGTCGGCAACCTTGATGAAGCCTGCAATGTTTGCGCCTGCAACAAGGTTATATCCGAGACCGTACTGCTCAGCAGCCTTTGCAGAGTTATCGTGAATATCCTTCATGATTCTCTTGAGCTTCTCGTCAACCTCTTCGGCTGTCCAGCTGTAGCGCATTGAGTTCTGGCTCATTTCAAGAGCTGATACTGCAACACCGCCTGCGTTAACTGCCTTTGAGGGAGCAACTGCCTTGCAGTTTTACATAAGGTAAGCGAGTGCCTCATTTGTGGTGGGCATATTTGCAACCTCGATATAGTAGGGAACGCCGTTAGCTACAAGCTGCTCGGCTTCCTTCATACCGATTTCGTTCTGGGTTGCGCAGGGCATTGCAATGTCAACCTTAACGCCCCAGGGCTTCTGACCTGCGTGGAATTCACAGCCGAACTTGTCAGCGTAATCCTGAGCCTTGTCACGGCCTGATGCACGCATTTCAAGGAGATAGTTGATTTTTTCTTCTGTAACGATACCGTCGGGATCGTAAACGTAGCCGTCGGGGCCTGAGATTGTAACAACCTTACCGCCGAGCTCTGCAACCTTCTTTGCAGTACCCCATGCAACGTTACCGAAGCCTGAAACGGCAACGGTCTTGCCCTTGATTTCCTCGCCGAAGTGCTTGAGCACCTCAACTGCGTAGTATGTAGCGCCGTAGCCTGTTGCCTCGGGTCTGATGAGTGAGCCGCCGAAGGAGAGACCCTTACCGGTGAGAACGCCGTTTTCAAAGCAGCCCTTGATACGTCTGTACTGACCGTAGAGGTAAGCAACCTCTCTTGCGCCTACGCCGATGTCACCTGCGGGAACGTCAACGTCGGGGCCGATGTGTCTGTAAAGCTCTGTCATAAATGCCTGACAGAAGCGGAGGATTTCTCCGTCGCTCTTACCTCTGGGGTCGAAGTCGGAGCCGCCCTTTGCGCCGCCGATGGGGAGACCTGTGAGGCTGTTTTTGAAGGTCTGCTCAAAGCCGAGGAACTTCATAATGCCGATGTAAACGGAGGGGTGGAAGCGAAGACCGCCCTTGTAGGGTCCGATTGCTCCGTTGAACTGAACTCTGTAGCCTGTATTTACGTTAACCTTGCCGCTGTCGTCAATCCAGGTAACGCGGAAGGAAATCTGTCTTTCGGGTTCTGCCATTCTTTCAAGGAGAGCCGCCTTTTCATATTCGGGATGCTGCTCAATAACGGGAACAAGTGAGGTGTAAACCTCTGTCACGGTCTGAACAAACTCGGGCTCGAGGGAGTGCTTCTTTGCGATGTCGTCAATGACGCGTTGTACATAATTCATTAGGTATCATTCCTTTTCGGTTTAGAGTCAAAAACAGTATATAATATAACTGATTTCTTGTTTATGGTGTAATATTTTATACCTCACTGTAGTAAATTGCAAGAAAAAACCGACAATTTTTGATATTTCGTGAAATTTGTTAAAAAGTTGGGTTTTCAAGGGGAATTATTCATAAAATCTGCAATAAAACACAGGAGGCTCACGGGTACTCTTACTGCTATTTTATGAGCGTAATTTGGTGAATATTACCAAAAATACGGTGAATTTCCGCTCACCTTTCACGGCTTTGTAAAAGGTTGTTACAAGAAAGCAGGTTTTGTATCAATTTAATGGAATGTGTATAAACTTAATAAATATGCAAGAATTCTGCATAATTGCGCCTGCAGATTTTTCTTGGATAAAAAAAGGACGAAAACACTTGATTTTCTCTTATATTTATATTATAATACTACGAGTTAAGAGTAAGATACATTGTTTTGGTCATGCAGTGCGGGTCCTGTGCGACAGAACACCCCGAACCATGTCAGGCGGGAGACCGAGCAGCATTAAGGGGAATGTCTGTGCGACACAGCTACGCCTGCACTGTATGACCGAGAAAAGGTGTCTTACTCTTTTTAAATGCAGAATTCAAAATGCAAAATGTAAAATTGCGGTCGCGGGCAAAGCTTGTGGCTGAAAATTACTGTGAGCTGCCGCACAGCAGCTTATGCATAACGGAAAGCTCCGTTAATTATAAAAATCCTCCCGTGGGAGGTGGCAGACCGAAGGTCTGGCGGAGGGCGCTATAATGCGTCGCAGACCATTAATTTTGCACTTTGCATTTTGCATTTTGCATTTTCAAGCCATACGCATACTTAAAACAACAAAGGTGGGATAAAATTGTACCAGGTACTCTACAGAAAATACAGACCCCGCGTCTTCAGCGACGTTGTCGGTCAGGAGCACATCACCTCGACGCTTTCAAAGGAAATCGAGTCGGGGAAGGTTTCCCACGCCTATCTTTTCACAGGCTCAAGAGGTACGGGTAAAACCACCTGTGCAAAAATTCTTTCAAAGGCGGTCAACTGCCTTCACCCCGTTGACGGTAACCCCTGTAACGAGTGTGAAATCTGTAAGGGTATCGACGACGGTACAATCGTAGACGTTGCCGAAATCGACGCCGCAAGCAACAACGGCGTTGAAAATATCCGTGATATCCGTGAGGAGATAAACTTCACCCCCGCATCCTGCAAGTACCGTGTTTATATCATCGACGAGGTGCATATGCTTTCAATAGGCGCCTTCAACGCGCTTCTGAAAACCCTTGAGGAGCCTCCCGCTCACGTCAAGTTCATTCTTGCAACCACCGAGGTGCATAAGCTTCCCGTTACCATAGTTTCACGCTGTCAGCGCTTTGACTTCAGACGCGTTACCCCCGAGGCTATGATTTCCCGTATGAGTGACATTGCGGATATGGAGGGCTTTACCGCCGATACAGAGGCGCTTACCCTTATTTCCCGCATCTCCGACGGCGGTATGCGTGACGCTCTCTCACTTTTAGACCAGTGCACGGGTCACGGTAAGCACATCACTCCCGAGATTGTCTGCGCCGTGGCAGGTATGGCGGGCAAGGATCACCTTTTCAGCCTTGCAAATGCCGTAAGTGAAAACAATTCTGCCGAGGCACTTCGTATAATCAGCGACTTGCACGGCAATTCTGTTGATATGGAAAGGCTCTGTACCGATATGGTCAACCATTTCCGCAACCTTATGATTGTAAAAACCGTCAGAAATCCTGAGGGGCTTGTGGTCTGTACCGACAGCGAAATGGCGGAATACAAAAATCAGAGCAGCCGTTTCACCCTTGAGGGTATACTCAAGTGCATTGCCCTTCTGCAGGATACCGCGGCGGCAATCAAAAAGGGCGTAAACCGCCGTATCGAAATGGAAATGACCTTCATCCGCCTTGCTTCACCTAAGCTCGACACGGATAACGAGGCAGTTTTAAAGCGTATTGCCGACCTTGAATTTAAGCTCGCAAGCGGTGAAATTGCCGTCAGTGCTCCGCAAACCAAAAAAGTGGAGTCTGACTTTATTTCACAGTATGTTGCACCCGCACCCGAGCAGCCGACCGTTCCCGAGGCTGTCGCAAAGCCCGTGGCTGATGTAAAGCCCGAGGTTAAAGCTGAAGAGGTGAAAAGGGAAGCTCCTGCCGCACCGCAGGTTACAAATGTTTTTGATACATTCACAAACGCAAACGAACCTACCGTTGAGGAAAAGCAGGAAAATCCCTTCCTTCAGGAAGCACCTGCCGAGCCCGAATATACATCGCAGCCCTATTATGCAGACGCCCCCGCAAATGAGGATACTGCTCCCGCCGAGGAAAGCCTTCCCTGGGCGGAGGTGCTCGCAGAGCTGATGAAAACCAATATGCCCTTGTGGGGCGTGCTTCACGACTCCGAGGCTCATATAAGCGGTGACTTTGTGCTCATTAAGAGTAACAATCCCACCCTCAACGCTTTTATCAGAGGCGCGGGTAATTCAAGAGATGTCAAGCAGGCTATTTTCCGCGTTACGGGTAAAAAGTACCGTCTCGGACTCAACTCGCCCAAGGGTGAGGGGACATCTTCTGCAACACAGCAGAGACGAGACCCTCTCGAGGACCTTATCAGTCAGGCAAGGACGATGGACATAAATGTTGACATCAAGCCCTGAGGTAGGGTATAATTTGAGTAGTCAGTAGTCAGTAGTCAGTAGTCAGTAGTCAGGACCCCTCAGTCAGACCTGCGGTCTGACAGCTCCCTTTTCAGGGAAGCAAATAATTCTCTCCCCTGAAAGGGGAGGGGGACCGCGAAGCGGTGGAGGGGTATACAAATAAAACCAAAGGAGATAAAAACAATGAAAGCAAGAATTCCCGGCGGCCAGGGTGGCGGCCAGATGAACATGATGAAAAAAATTCAGGAAATGCAGGCTCAGATGGAGCAGAAGCAGGCTGAAATTGAAGCAAGCGAATTTGTTGCATCAGCAGGCGGCGGAGCAGTTGAGGTAACTGTTTCAGGCGCTCACGAGGTTAAGGACATCAAGCTTCAGCCCGATGTTGTTGACCCCGAGGATATTGAGATGCTCACAGACCTTCTCATTGCCGCAACAAACGAGGCTATGCGTAAGGCAGACGATGCAATGAATCAGGCTATGCAGTCAGCACAGAGCGGACTTGCAGGTCTTAACCTTCCCTTCTGATGGCAGGCTACGGAGTAAATTCCCTTTCACGGCTTATTGAGCAGTTTGAGCGTATGCCGGGAATAGGTCATAAAAGCGCACAAAGGCTTGCCTTTCACGTGCTTAACTTAAAAAAAGAAGAGGCCGAGGCTTTCGCAAAGGCTATCCTTGACTCCCACGAGAAGATAAAAAAGTGCAGCTGCTGCTGTAACCTCTGCGAGGATGAGCTTTGCCATATCTGTAAAAGTCCGTCAAGGGATCAGAGCGTTATCTGCGTTGTTGAGGACCCGAGGGATGTTATGGCCTTTGAGCGTACCCGTGAATTTGACGGTACTTATCACGTGCTTCACGGCGTGATTTCACCGATGAACGGTGTCGGTCCCGAGGACATCACCGTCAAGGAGCTTTTGAGGCGTATGGGTGACGGCACGGTGAAAGAGGTTATTATGGCAACCAACCCCACCGTTGAGGGTGAGGCAACTGCGATGTACATTTCAAGGCTTCTCAAGCCGATGGGTGTTTCCGTCAGCCGCCTTGCCTACGGTGTACCTGTCGGCTCTGATCTTGAGTATGCTGATGAGGTTACGCTGACGAGAGCGCTTGAGGGAAGAAGAAGTCTGTAAACGGAAAAACGGAAAGTTCTTTTGATTACTTTTCTTACAAGAAAAGTAACGCCCTGCGGCGAGCGAAGAACAGTTACGTAGAGTCTTAATGAGGTGGAAATAATGAAAAAAGCCTTTATCATTATTCTTTCAGTTTTTCTGCTTGTTACCGTCGGTCTGTATGTCACTGACCACGTTCTTCGTAATGACCCGATAACCTGCCCCGATGAAACCAAGGTTGTTTCAATTACGGTTGCCGAGGGCGAGGGTGAAACGAAGCAGGTTCCCGAGGATGATTTTCTCCCTATTCTTACCTGTATAAGAAATGCCGTGCCGACAATAAAGGACAGCGTTAACGACAGACCCTATGAGAAGGAGTATTACACCCTGACTGTCAGCACCGAGTGGGAGCAGTACCGATATTATGTATATCAGAGGGGCTCACAGTATTATATTGAAAAGCCCTATGAGGGCATATATAAGGCTCACGAGGTTATAGGCGTGAATTTATTAAGGCAGTTCGGGGCAGAGTAATTTTACATTTAAGAAAGGTGGTGCTTTGCTGTGGCAGTACAGCAGGACGAAAAACAAATCGTAGCGCAGAACAAAAAAGCAAGGCACGACTATTTTGTGCTTGAAACCTACGAGGCAGGCATTGAGCTTTTCGGCACGGAGGTCAAATCCATCCGTAAGGGCAGGCTCAATTTAAAGGATGCCTGGTGCAGTATTGACGACGGAGAAATCTTCGTCAAGGGTATGCATATCAGCCCCTACGAGCAGGGCAACATTTTTAACCGTGACCCGATGAGAGTAAGACGACTTCTTATGCATAAGCGTGAAATCAACCGCCTTTTAGGCGTCACAAAGCAGCAGGGACTTACTCTTATTCCCTTGAGTGTATATTTCCTCAAGGGCAGGGCAAAGCTTGAGGTAGGCCTGTGCAAGGGTAAAAAGCTTTACGACAAGCGCGAGGTTGCGGCGGAGAAGGACGCAAAGCGCAATATGGAGCGCAATTTCAAGGAAAGATATTAAGCATAATTTACCTGTTGATTTTTTAAAAAAACGGGATATAATTATAACTGTCACGAAGTGACTCTTAATGTTTGCCGACGGCAAACACATCATTTTTGCGAAAGCAAAAGCATCATACACCGAAGGTGTACATCATATCTGCCAAGCAGATACATCATTGCAATGCGAAAGCATTGCCTATATGGGGATGAAAGGATTTCGACGGGGATCCTGAATCACGATAAGCGGGTAGTGGAGTGGCACCACTATAAAAGTCACACGTTTTAAAAATAAACGACAATACTACAGTTTTAAAGGCTGCTTAAAGCGGCCCGTCTTGGTTAAGAGTACTGCGGCTTAACTAAAGGCGTCGATCAGCAGTGAACGTGAACGGCAGAGCGCCTTGTATGCCGTCATGCATCAAAGGCTACCAAGCCCTTAAGCCTGTCATTCGGCGTGAGGGTGAGGGAATGTTAAAAGACTGACTGCACCCGGAGAAGGTTGTGCGGATGGGTTTTCGGACGCGGTTTCGATTACCGCCATCTCCACCATTTAAAGATAGCCCGAAGCTTTACTTGTTCAGTAAAAGCTCGGGTTATTGTTTTTTTCGGGGCGGTACGAAGACAGGGGACGGTTCTCTGTCTTGACAACAACGTGAAAAAGTGATGTAATCAGCTTGAGGTGGTAATAAATGCCAAGGCAAGCAAGAAAAAAGAGCTCAAGCGGAATATATCACGTAATGCTCCGAGGAATAAACAAACAGCAGATTTTTGAGGACGACGAAGACTGCGAAAAGTTTCTTTGGACAC
>JAZOVO010000095.1:0-2994 GCA_045658745.1 Acutalibacteraceae bacterium
GCCATAGCCTTAAACTGCCACGCACCGCCGTATGTGTGGGTAACATAAGTCACAACAGCATCCGACTGCTTTATCATCCACTTGTTGCGGTAAGATATTGCAAAGCGTCTGGGCACAGTTTCAATACCTTCGGGGAGAATAGTGCTTGTGAGGTCGTCATACTCACTTTTCTTTGTTGGTATATAGGCTAAAACCACGTTGTAAGTTATAGAATAAACTTGAGACAACTCCTCAAGCTGACGGCGAAGCATGGTGTCGAAATTGCCGTTATTGCCTACATAAAATTCTGTAGCGTCGTGATTTTCAATCAAATCAACAAGAGTCATCCGTAAGGTCGGCTCAATTTCTTTTGGTGCATCCTTGTGACCGAAGAAGGTTACCGTCATGATTATACCTCCAATTTACAAAACCCACCGAAGTCGAACTCGGTGGGCTATCTTATGACCTCGCTATCTCTGTTGACTCATTTAAGAGTGTGAAGCTAACCTTCGATTAAATTGTGTGTATAGCGGTCAATAAGATTTATATTACCCATAAACGGGTAAATGCATTTTAACATAAATATATTTACAAAGTCAACCCGTATTCGGGTAATTATCTTTGATTTTGCAGTTATCATAATATCAACCCGTAAATGGGTAATTGCAATTATGAGGTGCAGATAATGGACTATTCAGATATTTATGTAAGACGAATCAGAAGTCTTTGCGAAAAAAGAGGAATTGCTATAAACAAGCTTGCAACAATGTGCAATGTAAGTCAGTCAACTCTTGATAATATTGTAAGAGGTATCACCAAAAATCCCGGAGTGATGACAATCCACAAGCTTGCTATTGCCTTTAATATGACATTAGCCGAGTTTCTTGATTTTGACGAACTGAATGATTACTCGTTTGAAGAAGAGGATGAGGAATAAGTTTTGCCCCCGACTTTTAAAAGTCAGGGGCATTTCATATATTACCTCATGGGGCCAGTCTGCCGTCAGTTGTCACCGTAACAACTCGCCACGGGATAAACTTACCGCTTGCCATAAGAGCTCTCTTTACTGCGTTTTCAATACCACCGCAACAGGGCACCTCCATACGGACAACAGTGACACTCTTGATGTCGTTATTCTTGATGATAGATGTCAGCTTTTCGGTGTAATCTCCCTCGTCAAGCTTCGGGCAACCGATAAGCGTTATTCTGTTACGGATGAACTCGTTGTGGAAATTTCCGTAAGCATAAGCGGTACAGTCTGCCGCAACAAGAAGATTTGCTCCGTCAAAGTAGGGTGCATTAACAGGTACAAGCTTAATCTGTACGGGCCACTGCCTGAGCTGACTGCTTACGGGTGCAGAAGCGGTACTGTAGTCGCAAGTGTCACGGTTAATTGCCTTTGACTGTGTGCCGGGACAACCGCAGGGCAGAGGTGCAGACGCTTTCTTTTCCTTTGCCGCAAGCACAGCCGCCTCGTCGTAGGCAGGTGCTTCTCTTTCCTCAAAGGTGATTGCATTGGTAGGGCAAGCAGGCAGACAGTCACCGAGACCGTCGCAGTAATCCTCACGGGTGAGCTTTGCCTTGCCGTCAATCATTTCAATGGCACCCTCGTGGCAAGCCGCGGCACAAGCACCGCAACCGTCACATTTTTCTTCGTCTATTTTAATAATTTTTCTTATCATAAGAAAACTCCTCTCTTGACTTGTTGAGCCTATTATATTACAATAATTATAATAAGTCGGTTGTATTTACAACGGAAAAGAGGCTTTTATGAAGAAATACATTCCAGTCTTGAAAAGAACAAAGCTTTTTTCGGGTGTGGGAGAGGAAGACATAGCTTCTCTGCTCTCTTGCCTCGGTGCGAGAAAAAAGGAATACAAAAAGGGTGAATATATCCTCCGTGAGGGTGAGCACATAAGTGACATTTTCATTCTCGTGGAAGGCAAGATACACATTCAGAAGGACGATTACTGGGGCAACCGCAGTATTCTTTCCGTCATTTCCGTGGGCGAGATGTTCGGCGAAGGCTACGCCGCACCCGAAAGCGGAGTCCTTTTAAATGATGTTGTTGCCGTCGAGGACAGCTCGGTGATTTTCTTTGATGTAAAGAGAATACTTACCACCTGTTCATCGGCCTGCCGTTTTCACAATATGATAGTACAGAATATGTTTTTCGCCATTTCCGATAAGAACAGAAAGCTTGTACAGAAGCTTGGTCATATGTCAGGGCGTACCACCCGTGCCAAATTGATTTCTTACCTTTCCGAGGAAGCAAAACGGCAAGGCAGTTCCGCTTTTACCGTACCCTTTAATCGTCAGCAACTGGCGGACTATCTTTGCGTTGACCGCAGTGCAATGTCAAACGAGCTTTGCAAAATGCGGGATGAGGGAATGATTAAATTTGAAAAAAGCAGATTTGAATTGCTGTGAGTAAACGGAACCCCTGACTTGTGAAGGTCAGGGGTGTTTTCATGCATATATCAGCTCACTGCAGACAATCTCATTTGCACGTTCTCTGATGTTATTCATCCTACCGACCCACTCCATCTGATTCTGCTCTTTAAGCTCCTCGGTGATACCTTCGCTCTTCATCATCTGCTCTACGAGGGTATCAAACATATCCCGTGCCTGTTCGTCAATGTCGGCAAGGTGGGTGTGAAGAGTGAGGTTGCTGACGAGCGTATTATAAAAGACTCTCTTGTGTTGCTGAAGGTAGCTTTTGTGCAAGCTTCCCCACTTGCCTATCGGACGTTTGTCTTCCTCTTCGGGTAGTATCAGGTCGGGCAGATAATAGTCGCCGTGAAGGGTGTAGCTGATGCCTGTTTTTTCGTTTGTGTAGTGTTTAGGTAACATAAAAATTCCTCCTTAATCTTAGTGACTTTATTGTACAAAGTTAAGGAGGATTTGTCGAATGTGTGGGAACAGACAACTGTTATTATGGCTTGTGTAATTAAAGTGTTAAAACATTTTAGATTATTTTTAAAGAGATAATTCTAAAACTAATGCTGAATGGTC
>JAZOVO010000096.1:0-13875 GCA_045658745.1 Acutalibacteraceae bacterium
GATCAGATAAAATAACTAGAAAAATATACTTATATGTCCCTCAATATGTCCCCCGAAGCCTTCTAAACCGCATCAAATAAGGAAAGAATACTATCCTCCAAAACCGCGTGCCGAGGGTTCGAGCCCTTCTGCCCCTGCCAAAAACCGACAAGCATAAGCTTGTCGGTTTTTTCATTGATTCCTTTTGTCGAGGTGAATATTTCTGATGTCAAAAATAAAAGCCTTTATAAAAAAAGAGCCTGTGTTCTTCATTTCTGCGCTTTGTGCCGCCGCTACAATGCTTCTTATCCCGCCCGATAAGGAGTACCTCGGATATATTGACTTCCGGGTGCTCTGTCTGCTTTTCTGCCTGATGATAGTTGTTGCGGGATTTAAGGCTGTCGGCGTTTTTGATGCGCTTACATATCAGCTTTTAAGCCGTATAAATAACGGCAGGCTTCTCGGTCTTACACTTGTTATGCTCCCCTTTTTCAGCTCAATGCTTGTTACAAACGACGTTGCCCTTATTATCTTCATACCCTTTACAATTTCACTTCTTCTGGGCTCGGGCTGTAAAAAAAGCATTGTTCCCGTGATTGTGCTTCAGACCGTTGCGGCAAACCTCGGTAGTATGGCGACGCCCGTAGGAAATCCGCAGAACCTCTTTCTCTATTCCGCCTTTGAGCTTTCGGCGGCGGAGTTTTTCTCCGTCACTCTCCCCCTTACGGCATTGAGCCTTGCTCTGCTTATCCCCGCCTCACTCCCGCTTTTGCCGAAAAGCCTTGCACGTGATGAGCTTACAAGGGAAGCCGTCACAGATAAGCGCAGACTTCTGATTTACGCTCTGCTCTTTCTGCTTTCTATTCTCACGGTTTTAAGAGTCATCCCCTATCAGGCAACAACAGTAATTACCGTTCTTGTTTTTGCCGCAATTAACCGCAAGGCGTTCAGGGAGGTTGACTTTATGCTCCTTCTGACCTTTGTCTGCTTCTTTGTTCTTTCGGAAAACCTCGGCAGGACAGAGGCAGTGCGCGATTTTCTCTGCGGCTTACTCGAAAAAAGCACCTTGCTCACCTCAATCAGCGCAAGTCAGGTTATAAGCAATGTGCCCGCCGCCGTCCTGCTTTCGGGCTTTACGGATAACCGGAGAGAGCTTCTCGCCGGAGTGAACATCGGCGGTCTCGGCACTCCCGTGGCTTCCCTTGCAAGCCTTATCACACTAAAGCTTTACCTCAAGGCTCCCGAGGCTAAAATAGGGCGCTTTATGGGCGTTTTCACCCTTGCCAATGTAGTTGGACTTGTGGTGCTTATCGGGTTTGCGTTTCTAATGTAACGATACTAAGCTAAAAGCTCAGACCTTAACCGGCCTGAGCTTTTTCATTTATTCATATTCACCTGTTCTTTTAATCACACCAACGCCTACACCCATTCTGCCGCCGCGGAGCATATACTCTCTTGCACGCCTTTGCAGGTCGGTGTTCTGCGGGTAATTCCTTTTAAAAAGCCGCCTTTTGCCGTAAATGCGTTCAATCGCCTGCTTGTCGATTTTAAGGCTGAAGCAGATATCAAAAAGTGACATAAAGGAAACTATATTACTTCTCTCTGCCATAAAGTCACGGTTGCCCTCATAAAGCAGCCAGCTTTCGCAGAAATAGTAATTATACTTGTAGTCGGGGAAGTATCTTTTGAAAAATTCATCAGCGCTTATGAGCGACTCAATGCACCTTGCCTTTTCAAGCTTCTCCCCTCTCGGTATATGGATATAAACAACCCTTTCACCGCATTCAAAGGGAAGCTTTTTGTAGAGCAGGGCTTTGCTTTTACACTCGTAAAGCTGAAACTGCAGTCTGCCGAGTCTGAAAAGCTCAAAGCTGACGTGATTTTTAATCCAGCCGTAATTTTTCAGCCCCCTGTTGCCGCATTCCTCACACCATATGCGGATGTCGCTCATTGTGTCGTAGTAGATTTTTTCGTCTATACCCGCCTTATCGTATTTTTCCTTTACCCTTACGGCAAGATTGAGAATCACGGCAAGTCGGGTTATATAATTTTCCCTTTTGAGAAGGTGAAAGCCCTTTGAGATACACCCGTCAGCAAGGATGCTTACGGCTTTTACGTCAAGCTTTTCAAGGGCTTCAACAAGGCTTTTATCAAGTCCGAGCCTTTGAGCAAGTGTCAGCATCTGTATTCCTCCCTTGTATTGATTAAACCGTAATCGCGGGGATTACGGTTTAACTGTAAATCATAAAATCGAAACTGCGTCGGAGATTGTTTTTTCAAGGGCTTCTCTGCCGTACTTGTCAACCTCGGACTTGTTTTTTTCACCGTGAGTAAGGCATCCCGCACCGCCGATACATCCGCCTACACAAGCCATACCCTCAATGAAGTTGGCGTCAAGGACATTCTTGCTCTTTTTAAGCAGAGCGACCCTGCATTCCTCAATACCGTCACATACTGCCGCCTTGAGGTCAAATTCAATATTCTGCTCATAAAGTCCCTGCTTTACAGCGTCAGAAAGACCGCCCGAGCGGGCAAAGATTCTGCCGTAATAGGAGGCGTTATCAAGCACATCCTCTGAAAGGGTCGTAATATCAATTTCGCGGCTGTCATAAAGAGCCTGAAGCTCCTCAAAGGTCAGCACGGCATCAACATAAGGCCTCACCGTATCGAGCTGAGCCTCTGCCTTTTTTGCGGTGCAGGGGCCGATGAAGACAACCCTTGCGGTTTTGTCGGTCTGCTTGATATATTTTGCAAGTGCCGCCATAGGAGAAAGATTATGTGACACCATAGGAAGCATCTGCGGGAAGGCTGATTTTATATACTGAACAAAGGCGGGACAGCAGGAGCTTGTAAGAAAGCCCTTTTCCGAAAGCTCCCTTGACTCTGCCTGAGCAACCATATCAGCACCGAGGGCCGCCTCAACAACGGTGAAGAAGCCGAGCTCCTTGAGACCCGTTATAACCTGACCGAGCCTTGCGTAGGTGAACTGACTGGAAATTGAGGGTGCAACAACGGCGTACACCTTGTAATTCTTATTTCCTTCACTCTTTTTGATAATATCTATAACGTCAAGGATAAAGGATTTATCGGTAATTGCACCGAAGGGGCACTGATAAACGCAGGCACCGCACTGAATACACTTTTCATCGTCGATGCATGCGGCATAGTCGTCATTGATGGAAATCGCCTTGACCTTGCAGGCAATCTGGCAGGGTCTTTTGCGGTTGATGATTGCGGCAAAGGGACAGACCTTCGCACACTGACCGCATTCAACACACTTTGACTTGTCAATATGAGCAACGTGGTTATGGTCAAAGGTGATTGCTCCCCTTTTGCACACGTCCTCGCAGCGGTGAGCAAGGCAGCCGCGGCAGGACTCGGTTACAACATAGCCGGCGGCAGGACATTCGTCGCAGGCAATATCAATTACCTGAATAACATTTTCCTTACCTGCCTCTCCGCCCATTGCCATTTTAACACGCTCACCGAGAATTGCCCTCTCCTTGTATACGCAGCAGCGCATTGTCGAGGTTTTGCCCGGCACAATAGTTTTTGGAATGTCAAGCACGTTCTGCAGAAGAGTCCCCCTCCACGCCTCGGAGGCAACCTCGCGCAAAACCTTATATTTCAAGTACTGAACTTTGGTGTCAAATTTTCTCATCGCTTACTCCTTAAAAATAGCTGACCTTTATTCTCTTGCCCATTTTTTTCAGACATTCGGAAAGCTCCGAAACAAGATTCATTTTAATGCTGAAGTTTATGGGAAGGTCGGGATTCTGATGGGCGGGGTTAATAGCTCTGCCCACATAGAAATTGATATCCGTTGCCTCCTCAAAAAGCAGACGGCTTATAAGAGATGCTCCGTCACGCTTAAAGCTCCAATGCTCGTAAAATTCGTTTTCGGCAAGGTAATCCTTTGCATATTCAACGACCTTGTTGACGGTTATAACGCCCTCAGTAACAAGGTCAACGCCCTCAATTTCCGCAATCGGCGGAACATCGCTTTTTTCAAAATTCAGAGTTGCCTTAAGCTCCTTACCGAGATATTTTGCCGCAATTGACGAGGTTGTACCGCCGCAAATGATGTGCTTGCCCTCCTTTGAGAAAAACAGAGACATCATACGGTCAGCATCGTCGCGGTCAGCGGGAGGACCGAAGAGCATATTCATCGGCACCCTTTTGCGGATTTTCACAACGCAGGCGGTAGCATCGTCACCGGGCTTTCCGCCGTAAAGCTTAAAGCACTCGTCTACAAGCATAGTTGAAAGGTTTTTCGCCGTGTAGCCCGCAGGAACAATAGTCTCCATAAAGTCGATTATATCCTCGCGCTTCCAGCCGAAATTATATGTAAGACCTATACCCGCGTGAGGACAGCCGTCACTCATAGCAATGAAAACGTCGTTTTCCTGAAGCTTGATTACGGACTTGAAAATCTTCTTTCCGCCGATATTCATTTCTGTTTTGGGATAATCGTAATTCTTTTCATCTCGCAGTACAATAACGTGAGGGTTATCGTACTGGATAATTTCAGCAGTTTCGTTATTTATAAGGTGAATAATTGTAAAGGTTGAGTAGGCTACTCCCCTTACAGAGCAGACGGGAAGCGTAGCCGCAATTGTAGAAACACATTCCTCAACGGGAAGTCCCTCTGCCATCATTGTTGAAATGATTTTTGAGGTAAGGGTTGAAAGTATGCTCGCCTTTACACCGCTGCCGAGACCGTCAGCAAGAACAATAACCGTTGAGCTTTCGTTTTCCTCAACAATATCAACGTGGTCTCCGCAAAGCTCCTCACCGTAATGATTTATACTTTTATATCCTATATCAGCACATAAATCATTCATCTGTTATCGACTCCTTAAGCTTGGAAAGTGCAATTTTTGTTTCGGCTGCCGTTTCACCCAGAAGCGAAGCAATTTCCTGAACAATTCTCATCTGCTTATCAACAACCTTATCGGCAACCTCAATTGTCTTACGGCTGATATTTTCCTTTCTCTCGCGCTCGTATTCCTCATCAGTCACGTCGCGCAGAATTCCTACAAGCAGATGTGATTCTCTGTCGTAAACAACGGTCTGCTCAACGTAGCGCTTATATTCGGCAAGGTAAACGCGCTGATCCTTTACGTTTCTTCCGCTTGTAAGAACGTTCATAAATACGCTCGGGTCAAGAATACGGATAACCTGCTCACCGAGAACATCGGAGGCTGAACGGATGTTCATAAGCTTTCTTGCTGCCTCATTTATCTGCTGAACCTCAAGGCTTTCGTTAAGCACAATAAAGCCGTTGGGGGTGTTTTTAACGATGGTGTCAGAAAAGCTTTCAGCCTTATCCTTAAGGAAGGGAAGGCACATTGAAATTTCCGCCTTGCCCTGACAGATTGCAATCGCCTTTTCGCGGCAGGTATTATATCCGCAGGAGCCGCAGTTAAGCTCATCCGTGGGGCGGAATTTACCCATCTGACGAAGCGCACCCGAAATCTCCATTTCTGACGGCATAGCAAGCTTATGCTCAATAAAGCTCAGGTGCTTTTTAAGCTCAATTGCCTTTGGCTGGTCAACAATAAAGTCCTTATCGCCCGCATAAGCGGCAACCTCAAGGTAATCCTTGATATGGGAATCGTGGTGATACTTTTCAATAACGGGACCGCCTACACAGCTTCCGTTACAGGAGGACATTTCAATAAAGCACTTGTGAAGCTTGCCCTTTTCGATGTCTCTTAAAACCGCCATACAGTTTTCGACACCGTCAATTGCAACATATGTATAGCCGCTGCTTTCATTCATTGTTTTAAGCACGCCACCCGTTGTGGGGAAGAAGCGGGCACGGCTGTTTTCTTCGTTATCAAGCTCATATTCAAGCTCGATTTTTTCTTCCTTCATCCATTCGGTAAGCTCTTCAAAGGTAAGAACGGCATCAACAATTCCCGTATAATAATCGGCTTCATCCTTTTTCGCAACGCAGGGACCGACAAAAACGGTTTTAGCGTCGGGATATCTCTTTTTTATATCGAGGCAATGAGCCTGCATAGGAGACATTACATCTGCAAGATACTCAAGGCACGAGGGAAAGTGCTTCTGAATAAGAAGATTGACGGAATGACAGCAGGAGGAGATAACGACATCTCTTTCCTCCTCACGAAGAATTCTCTCATACTCGTTTTTAACAATAGTCGCACCGATTGCGGTTTCCTCAACGTCGAAAAAGCCCATCTGTCTGAGCGCCTTGCGCATTGAGTTTATACCCGCTCCGTCATAGTTTGCAATAAAGGAGGGAGCAAGGGAAACAACAACCCTTTCACCGCTCTGAATCAGAACTCTTGCTTTTTCGGTTTCGTCAACAATCTGCTTGGCATTCTGGGGACAGACAACAAAGCACTGACCGCAGAGTATACACTCATTTCCGATAATATGAGCCTGATTGCCCGAAAAACGTATAGCCTTTACGGGGCAATGACGGATACACTTATAGCAGTTTTTACAGTTGGATTTTTTTAAAGTAAGACAGTTTGACACTTAATGTCATCCCCTTTCGCCATTTAAAACATCGAGCACCTTTTCCTTGAAAAATTCCTTGAAATTTTCCTTGGTTATACCTGTATGAACATCATCATCAACCTGAACGGTTACACCCACACGGTTACATTTACCGATACAGAAGCTTCCCGCAAGGGTTATTTCATCCTTTAAATTATATTCCTCTACCGCCTTCTGAAGCAGCTCAACAATTTCGGGTGAGCCCTTCAGATGACAGGATGAGCCGACACAAATCTGAATAATCATAATTTACACCCTCGCTAAAACCTCTTTTTCAAAAAACTCCTCTGCATTGTCGGGAGTAACGGAATAAAAGCCTTCGTCAATACTTACGCAAACTCCCTGCTGACACTTTCCCATACAGAAAACGCCGCCGAGCTCGACCTTATCACCGAGATTGCTTTCCTTTATTTTCTGCTGAAGCGTTTCAACCACCTTGCGTGAGCCCTTGATATGGCAGGACGAGCCGATGCAAACCGTAATTTTCATATTTATCTCTCCTTGAAGTATCTGATAATACTATATAAACCTAATTAAAATAACTATAGCACATTATTGCGGATTTTTCAATCAGATTTGGGGGTAAAAAGGAAAAAATATGTCGGCTGAGCGCCGACATATTTTTTGCTTTTTACTATTACAGAAGCTTAAGATAAAGCTCCTTGATTTCCTCAACGCTTGTGTCTCTGGGGTTACCGGGACGGCAGGCATCGTCAAATGCTGACTGTGAAAGGAAGTCAACATCCTCAGCCTTGACAATATCCTTAAGGTCAGCAGGAATACCTACGTCAATTGAAAGCTGCTTGACTGCATCAATTGCAGCCTTTCTTGCTTCGCAGAGTGTCATTGCATCTACGCCCTCAACACCCATTGCCTTAGCAATGTCTCTGTACTTTTCACCGGTTTCGGGAGCATTGTATTCCATAACTGTGGGAAGGATGATAGCATTGGCAACGCCGTGAGGTGTATCGTAAAGTGCACCGAGGGGATGAGCCATTGAGTGAACAATACCGAGACCTACGTTTGAGAAGCCCATACCTGCGATATACTGACCGAGAGCCATACCCTCTCTGCCCTCTGCTGTATTTTCAACAGCACCGCGAAGGCTCTTTGCGATGATTTCGATAGCCTTGATGTGGAACATATCGCTCATTTCCCAAGCGCCCTTTGTGATATAACCCTCGATAGCGTGAGTAAGAGCATCCATACCTGTAGCGGCGGTAAGTCCCTTGGGCATTGATGCCATCATATCAGGGTCAACAACTGCTACAACGGGGATATCGTGCACGTCAACGCAAACCATCTTTCTGTCCTTTTCAACGTCAGTGATAACATAGTTGATTGTTACCTCAGCGGCTGTACCTGCAGTTGTGGGAACAGCGATAATGGGAACGCAGGGATTCTTTGTGGGAGCAACGCCCTCAAGTGAACGTACATCGGCAAATTCGGGGTTAGTGATAATAATACCGATAGCCTTTGCGGTATCCATTGATGAGCCGCCGCCGATAGCTACGATACAGTCAGCACCGCTTGCCTTGAAGGCTTCAACGCCTGTCTGTACGTTTTCAATTGTGGGGTTGGGCTTGATGTTTGAATAGATTTCGTAAGCAATTTCTGCACCGTCAAGAATGTCTGTTACCTTTTTTGTAACGTCGAACTTGATAAGGTCGGGGTCAGAGCATACAAAAGCCTTCTTAAAGCCTCTTGCCTTGATTTCGGTTGCAATTTCAGCTATTGCCCCCTTGCCGTGATAGGATGTTTCGTTAAGTACAAATCTGTTTGCCATAATTTTTTCTCCTTTTTAATTAGTGAGATTATCTCTCTGCTATTATATTACATCAAAACCCGATTAAAGGTCAACAGTTTTTATGTAAAAATGCTTTGAATTTAATACCGCTTACTGTTGTAAAGCTCAAAAATATTTGCTATAATGAAACGGATGAAATCCCCGATGAGGATGTGAAAAAATGTTCAACTTTTTTGCAAAGGAAAACGCCGACGCAAACGGCAGATTTTATATAACCGACACCGACCTCAACCACATAAAAAATGTGCTTCGTATGAAGGAGGGCGACGAGTTTCTCGTAAGCTTTGAGGGAGCAAGTCATCTTTGCACTCTTGAGGAGCTTTCCGAGACCAATGCAACGGCTAAAATTATTACCGAAAATTATCAGAGCACGGAGCTTCCCGTTTGTATCCACCTTTTTCAGGGACTCCCCAAGGCGGATAAGCTTGAACTTATTATCCAGAAGTGTACGGAGCTTGGTGTAAGCGAAATCACGCCCGTTGAAATGAACCGCTGCGTGGTTAAGCTTGAGGAAAAGAAAAAGAAGAGCAAAACCGAGCGTTGGCAGGCGATTGCCGAAAGCGCCGCAAAGCAAAGTAAGCGCAACCTTGTTCCTGCAGTCAACACTCCCCTCTCCTTTGCAAACGCTCTGAAGCAGGCTGAAGACCTTGACCTTTTCCTTGTACCCTATGAAAACGAGGACGGTATGAAGGCAACCGCAGACTGCCTGTCAAAAATCAAAAGCGGTATGAAAATCGGTGTGCTTATAGGTCCTGAGGGCGGCTTTGACGAAAAGGAAATTGACCTTTGCCGTGAAAAGGGCTTTGCTGCAATCTCTCTGGGTAAAAGAATACTCCGTACGGAAACCGCTGCAATAATAAGCGTATCAATGCTTATGCTTTACGCTGAATTAAAGCTTGAAGGAGAAGACAGATGATACACCTTCCCGAAGAATTTGAAGTCCGTATGAAAGACCTTTTAGGCGCGGATTTTGAAAAATATATAAAAGCACTTGAGGAAGAGCCCGTAAAGGCCTTCCGTGTCAACACGGACAAAATATCCCTTGAGGAATTTGAGAAAATAAATCCCTTTTCAGCCGACAGAATACCCTATGTTGAAAATGGGTTTTATCTCGGTGCTGAAAAAATCGGCAACCACCCCTTCCATCATGCGGGTATGGTCTACGTTCAGGAGCCCGGTGCAATGATGCCCGCCGAATGCATTGACATTGAAAAGGACTGGAAAATACTTGATATGTGTGCCGCGCCCGGCGGAAAAAGCACCCAGCTTAAAAACAAGCTCGGTGAAAACGGACTTCTCGTTTCAAATGAGATTATCCCCTCAAGGTGTAAAATCCTTACCGGCAACGTTGAACGCCTCGGACTCAGAAACACCGTTACAACCTGTATGGACACAAAGCGCCTTGCAGATACCTTTCCCGATACCTTTGACCTTATTATGGTCGATGCCCCCTGCTCGGGTGAGGGAATGTTCCGCAAGGAGGAGCAGGCAGTCAGCGAGTGGAGTGAGGAAAACGTAAAAAAATGCGCCGCACGTCAGAAGGAAATACTTGAAAATGCAGTTATCTGCCTTAAGGACGGCGGTTATATAATTTACGCAACTTGCACCTTTTCCCTTGAGGAAAACGAGATGGTTATTGACTCTTTTCTTAAGGAGCATCCCGAGTTTGAGCTTGTACCCGTTAAGGCTGCAGTAAGAGAAAGCACTTGCGACGGCATCAGCTTTGACGGATGCGAATGTGAAGACATTCATCTCACCCGAAGATTTTATCCTCATATAAGCCGCGGTGAAGGGCAATTTGCCGCCGTGCTCAGAAGCACTCTTCCCTCCCGCAAGGATAAAACAGACCGCAACGTAAAAAGCGAAAAAATCGACCCCGTTGTTTTTGCCTTTCTTGACGATACCCTTGAAAGCTACGACAAAAGCAGGGTACGTATGTATAACGGCAACCCCGTTTATTTCAGAGACGATTTTGAAATAAAAAAAGGCACCGCCTTTTCCTGCGGTGTCACAATCGGTGAAATCAAAAAGAATTATATCCAGCCTCACCATCAGTTTTTTATGGCTATGGGTAAGGATTTCAGAAGAAGAGTTGAGCTTGACCCCGCCGGCGAGGAAATAAAAAAATACCTCCACGGGGAGGAAATTGAGGTCAACTGTGATAAAGGCTGGGCGGTTGTTACAACGGCAGGCTGCAGCGTCGGCGGAATCAAGGTCGCAAACGGCAAGGGTAAAAATCATTATCCCAAGGGCTTACGCCTCAATTATTAAAAAAGCAAAAGAAAAATCTCTCTTCGTCGGAAGAGAGATTTTTTTGTTTGTTAACTTATGCAGCTGCAGGAGCATCTGCGGGATCATCTGCAGGAGCATCTGTGGGAGCATCTGCAGGAGCATCTGTGGGAGCATCCTCGGGAGCATTGCCGTTTTCAGCATCCTTGATAAGACCCATAATTAACTCAAGAGCCATATCGCCCATATCCTTGTCAACAAGACCGAAGATTTTTGCAACCTTAAGGTAAGCAGAAACAAGCTTGAAAGCAATCTTTGCAAACTTGAAAGCAGGACCTACAGTCCAGAAAGGAAGATCAAGGATCCAATCGAGCTCGCCAAGGTCGGGAATAGCTTCGCTTCCGCCTTCGCCGCCTTCGTTCTCGCCACCTTCAGTCTCGCCACCTGCGGGAGCATTTGTTTCGGTGTCGGGAGTTGCATCTGCGCCGTCAGTAGCAAAAGCAACTGTTACAACTGAGAATGCCATGAGAAGTGCAAGGAAAAGTGAAATAATCTTTTTCATTTTGTTTTACCTCCGTAATTTTGGTAATTTCAGTATATACAAATCCGAAACATTTGTCAAGTATTTTTAATCCTCTGAGGCCTTTTTTTCGTCAGCCTCGGCGCATTTTTTAAGCACCTCATCAAGTATCTCCTTTTTAAGCTCATCATCAGCAATACGGTAATATATCAGAAGCTTCTGCTCGTCCTTACTGAGAAGCGCAATCGGGTTAACGGCTGAGCTTACCACAGATGCTCTCGCGCGAAGCTCGGGGTTGTTTGCTTCCTTACCGATAAGGTAACCGATTGTAACATTATAAATTTTAGCAAGTGCACACATTGTTTCAATGGGAGGATTTGTTTTTCCTGTTTCATAAAAGGAATATGTGCTTCTGTCAATACCGATAGCCTCGGCAATATCCTTCTGCTTGAGATTATGCTCCATACGTACTCTTCTGAGGCTTTCACCGATTGAGTAATCCTTCATTTTATCAACTCCTCTCAATTTTCAACATAATAACACAAAATATTATTTTATGCAAGTTTATCCGACCTTAATTTCGCACAGAGTGAAAATAACTGTATATTCTCTCTGCATCGGTGCGGCTGATACCGCTCACGTCATAAAGCTCCTTTTCCGAGGCTTCACCTATCGCCCTCATTGTTTTAAAGTGCTTAAGAAGAAGCTTCGCCTTCTTTTCACCGATACCTTCAATTGAAGTAAGGGTTGTGGAAACGCTCCGTTTGGTATGCTTCGATTTGTGATAAGTGATAGCAAAGCGGTGAACCTCCTCCTGAATCTGAGAAACAAGAGTAAACACAGCCCTTGCAGAGGTTATTGATATTTCCTCACCCGAGCCCGAAATGGCCCTTGTGCGGTGCTTTCCGTCCTTGACCATACCGAATACGGGAATATCAAGTCCAAAGGCCTCTATAATCGGCTTTACGGCATTTACCTGACCCTGACCGCCGTCAAGCAGAATAAGGTCGGGAAGGACGCCAAAGCCCTCATTTGTGTCCTTTTCCTCAACATAGCGGTTGAGTCTTCGGGAAATAACCTCCCGCATTGAGCCGTAGTCGTCCTGACCGTCAAAGCCCTTTATAGCAAAGCGGCGGTAGGCTTTTTTATAGGGTGCTCCATTTTTGAAAACGATCATACCCGCAACGTTATCGCTTCCGCCCGTATGGGAAATATCGTAGGATTCTATATATTCGGGAGTTTTTGAAAGTCCTAAAAGCTTTGCAAGGTCATCAAGAACAGCCGTCTCCTTACCGCTTCTGCCAAGGTATTCGCCAAGCTTCTGCGCCGCATTGTTAAGGCACATAGCGCTTACCTTTGCCTTTTCACCCTTCTGCGGAACAAAAAGAGTAACCTTTTTACCGCGCTTTTGAGTAAGAAGCTGAGAGATAAGGTCGCCGTCACTTATTTCACCGTCAAGGACAATAAGCGCAGGAATTTCTCTTTCAAAGGCATAAAAGGAGGACACCAGCTCCCGTCTCATTTCGGGCAGGTTATCGTTGCTTTCCACAATAAAGTGCTCCGTAGCGGTCAGCAGGCCGTCACGGAAGGACAGAACGGAAAGACACGCCTTTTCACCGCGCTGAGCAATGGCAAAAACATCCTCATTGACGCTGTCGCTGACAACAACCTTCTGACGGGACATTATTCTTTCTATTGCCTTGATTTTATCCCTGACCTTTGCCGCCTTTTCAAATTCAAGGTTTTCGGAATAAGTTTCCATTTCACTTTTAAGGCGGTTTACCGTTGCTGTGCTTCCGCCCTTGAGGAATTCAATTGCCTGCTTAAGATTTTCGGCATATTCCTCTCTTGAGATTTTGCGCTGACAAACACCCGAGCAACGGTTGATATGAAAATTGAGACAGGGACGGCCCTTACCGATATCACGGGGAAAGACTCTGTTGCAGGTCGGAAGCATAAAAATTTCCGACGCCTGCTCAACGGCGTTTGTAACGGAAAAGTTACCCGTATAGGGCCCGAGGTATTCGGCATCCTCATCATCCTTACGAAAGCAGGCGGAAATTCTGCCGTAATCCCCTTTTGTGATTTTGATATAGCTGTAGCCCTTGTCATCCTTTAAAAGAATGTTATACTTCGGCATATTCTGCTTGATGAGACTGCACTCAAGCACAAGCGCCTCAAACTCACTGTCGGTGAGGATATAGTCAAAATCGCGGACATTTTCAACCATTTTCCGAACCTTGGTGCCATGGCCGTTCTGACTGCCGAAATACTGGCTGACACGGTTTTTGAGCTTTTTAGCCTTACCGATATAGATAATTTCATTATCCTTGTTTTTCATAATGTAAACGCCCGGGGTAAGAGGAAGCTTCATTGCCTTTTCCCTTAGAGCCTTAAGCACAGGATTGTCAGCCATAATTTCACCTGCCTTTTCGTCTTGACAATTTATATTATTATAACACAATGTACTTTTTCAGGCAAGAAAAATGTTTCAAAAGATATTATCAACAAATAATTAAGATTTAATTTGTTTAAAAGTATGAATTGATTGATATATTCTTTTGTGCTATTATTTACGAGTATATATAATACTTATAATTCAAAGGTAAGGAGCAAAAAAATTATGCAGAAAAAATCTTCCCCCGCTGCGACAAAGCAAAGCAATAAGCACGTAGGAAACAGCGAGCTTATTATTTTCATCTTTGCCGTATTCTTCTACACAATGATGACAGGTATGATTAACGGTTACAGAAGTGACTATATGATCAATATTCTGTCTATGCCCGAAGGACACGTTGCAACCTTT
>JAZOVO010000097.1:0-5980 GCA_045658745.1 Acutalibacteraceae bacterium
TCACCGCTCCGTTGTGCCTCCTCTACCCCAAAAGCCTATCGGGCTTTTCGGGGACCCCGATTTTTTTGACGGATTTAAGAGCGCTTTGGTTACTTTGCCGCTCCGGGCATCGTCGCCGAAGCGCGGCCTGTGGCGGATTCAGGGAGGCGAGGATGGCGCAGCGGTCAAAATTTCCGTGCCGCTCCAAGGCACAAGGAAATTTTGGGAACCGCAAGAGGGGTAACAGCCCCGCCGGCTTGAGGCGGTAGAACTTAAAAGTAATATCCACGGAGAACACAAAAGCACCACCTACAGCTTAAGGCGGTAGAACATAACCGATATATCCGCGGAGAATATAAAAGTAACATCCGCGGCTCTTTAATTTGGCGACCGTACGGGGTTGCCCCTGCTTTAGGAATTGTGAATTTACTTACTCATTCCCTTGACAATTCTCCCACCAAGGCATATAATAACAAAAGATTGTTAGCCTTCTAACATTTTTCAAAGGGGAGGTTCAGACGTTGAAAAGAAAAATCGGCTTTGAAATCAATCACTGTGCAAGAATAATCCGCCGTTATATGGATACCAACACGGTGAAAAGCCACGTTGACGAAATGACAGGTACCCACGGCTGGGCGGTGGGTTATTTTTATGAAAATCGCGACAGAGATATTTTTCAGAAGGATTTTGAAAAGGAATTTGACATCAGGCGCTCAACTGCAAGCAATATCCTTGCCCTGATGGAAAAAAACGGACTTATAATACGTCAGAGCGTAGAACAGGACGCAAGACTTAAAAAAATTGTGCTTACACAAAAGGCCGTTGATATTCACAGAAAGGTTGAAAGTGCTTTTCAGAAAATGGAGGAGGACATTTCCCAAGGCATAAGCGATGAGGAAATGGAAGCCTTCCTTAAAACCGTTGACAAAATAAAGAGCAATATAGAAAGGATGACACAGGAAAATGATTAAACGCCTCGCAAAATGTATAAGAGAATATAAGCTCGTGTCAATACTTACCCCGATACTCGTTTCCCTCGAGGTTGTAATGGAGGTGCTTATCCCTTATCTTATGGGTAAGCTTATTGATGAGGGCATTAACAAGGGTGATACCTCCTTTGTTGTGAAGGTGGGTATTTTACTTGTAGTGCTGTGTATTTTCAGCCTCTTCTTCGGTGCGGCAGCAGGTGTTACCGCGGCAAAGGCCTCGGCAGGCTTTGCAAAAAACCTGAGGCACGATATGTTCCATAACGTGCAGAGCTTCTCCTTTGCAAATATTGATAAATTTTCAACCTCGGGTCTTGTGACAAGGCTTACAACCGACGTTACAAACCTGCAGATGTCCTATCAGATGATTATACGAATTGCGGTGCGCTCACCTGCAATGCTCATCTTCTCCCTCGTGATGGCAATGAGCATCAATTCAAGAATTTCCGTAATTTTCCTCTGCGTTATCCCCGTACTTGCCCTCGGTCTCGGACTTGTTGTAAAAAATGCACACCCCATTTTCAAAAGAGTTTTCAAGACCTATGACAAGCTCAACGGCGTCGTTGAGGAAAACCTCCACGGCATCAGGGTTGTAAAATCCTTTGTACGCGAAAAGGAAGAGGAAAAGAAGTTCAAAAACGTTTCCGACACAATTTACCGTGACACAAAAAGGGCAGAGAATATCATCGCCTTCAACGCTCCGCTTATGCAGACCGCAACCTACACCTGTATTCTGCTGATTGCATGGTTCGGTGCAAACCTCATTGTTTCAAGCGGTGAAACTGCAATGACAACGGGTGACCTTGTTTCCGTGCTTTCTTATGTTATGCAGATTCTTATGAATCTGATGATGCTTTCAATGATTTTTGTTATGCTTACAATGTCAAAGGCTGCAGGTGAGAGAGTTTGCGAGGTGCTTGAGGAAAAGAGCGACCTTACCAATCCCGAAAATCCCGTTTATGAGATAAATGACGGCAGTATTGATTTTGACAATGTTTCCTTTGCTTATTCACAAAAGAGCAGAAATTTCTGCCTTAAGAATGTTGACCTTCACATAAAAAGCGGTGAAACCGTAGGCATCATCGGTGCAACGGGCTCATCAAAAACAACCCTTGTTCAGCTTATCGCACGTCTTTACGATACAACCGAGGGTACCGTTAGGGTCGGCGGCAGAGATGTACGCGAATATGACCTTGACACCCTTCGCAATTCCGTTGCAATGGTGCTTCAGAAGAACGTCCTTTTCTCGGGCACAATCAAGGATAATCTCCGCTGGGGTAAGGAGGACGCCACCGATGAGGAAATCTTTGAGGTGTGCAGGCTTTCCTGTGCTGACGGCTTTATCCGTGAAAGAGATGAGGGCTACGATTCCTATATCGAGCAGGGCGGTGCCAACGTTTCAGGCGGTCAGAAGCAGAGAATCTGTATCGCACGCTCACTTCTTAAAAGCCCGAAGGTGCTCATCCTCGACGACTCCACAAGCGCCGTTGATACGGCTACGGACGCTATGATACGTAAGGCCTTCAGGGAATATATCCCCGAAACCACCAAGATTATTATTGCCCAGCGTATTTCCTCAATCGAGGATGCGGACAAAATAATTGTCCTTGACGACGGCGGTGTTTCAGGCTTCGGCACTCCCGCAGAGCTGCTCGAAAGCAACGAAATTTACCGTGAAGTATATTTTTCACAGAAGAAGGGAGGAAACGAAAATGAGTAATCAGCCTCAGGATAAAAGACCTCCTATGCCTCCCCGCATGCCTATGTCCCGCCACGGCGGTACACCCGTAAGAATGAAGGGCGAAAAGCTTGATATGAAAATTATCGGCAGAATTTTCTCCCTCGTTGGAGCAAAGTACAAGCTTCTGATGCTCCTTGTTGTCCTTTGCATTTTCCTTTCGTCCCTTACAAGCATTGCCTCGTCAATGTTCACGGGTACGCTTATTGATGACTATATCACCCCGATGCTTAAGGAGCATTCGACGGATTTTGCTCCGCTTCTTTCAATGCTTCTTAAAATGGCGTGCATCTTCCTTATCGGTATTATTGCCGCCTTCTGTCAGCAGAGGCTTATGGTTGTCATTTCTCAGGGTATCTTAAAGCAGGTAAGGGACAGAATGTTCACCCATATGCAGACCCTGCCCATAAAGTACTTTGACACAAACAGCCACGGCGATATTATGAGCCGCTACACCAATGATACTGACACTCTCCGTCAGATGATTTCACAGTCAATTCCGCAGTTTATTTCCTCGGCGGTGACGATTGTTTCAACCCTTGTTGCAATGCTTTCAACAAGCCTGCCCATGACGGCGGTTGTTGTTGTCTGCGTATTTATTATGATGACCGTTACGGGCAAAATTGCAGGTAACAGCGGCAAATTCTTTATGAAGCAGCAGCAGACCATAGGTGATGTAAACGGCTTTGTTGAGGAAATGATTACGGGACAGAAGGTTATCAAGGTCTTCTGCCACGAGGAAAAGGCAAAGGAGGAGTTCGACAGAAAGAACGAGGCTCTTTTTGAAAACACCTTCAGCGCAAACAAGTTTGTGAATATCCTCGGACCCATCAATAACAATATGGGTCACCTGCAGTATGTAATCCTTGCAATTGTCGGCTGTCTTCTTGCCGTGCTTTCCCAGAAGGGCAGCTTCAGTCCCTCAAATATTTTCTTTATCGAGCTTGGAAGCGTTGTTACCTTCCTTCAGCTTTCACGAGCCTTTGTAATGCCGATAAGCCAGGTTTCACAGCAGCTTAACTCCGTTGTAATGGCAATGGCAGGTGCAAAGCGTATTTTTGAGGTGCTTGACACGGAAAGCGAAAAGGATGAGGGCTATGTAAGCCTTGTAAATGCAAAGCTTGACGAAAAGGGAGAGCTTACGGAAACAAAGGAGCATACAGGACTCTGGGCGTGGAAGCACCCCCACGAGGACGGCACAACGACCTATACAAAGCTTGAGGGTGAGGTAAGATTTTTTGATGTTGACTTCGGCTACAACGAGGAAAAAATCGTCCTTCACAATATAAGCCTTTATGCCGAGCCGGGACAGAAGGTTGCCTTTGTCGGTGCAACGGGTGCAGGTAAAACTACAATCACAAACCTTATCAACCGCTTCTACGACCTTGCCGACGGCAAAATCCGTTACGACGGCATAAACATCAACAAAATTAAAAAAGCAGACCTTCGCCGTTCACTCGGCATTGTTCTGCAGGATACAAACCTTTTCACGGGCACTGTGAGGGACAACATCCGCTACGGCAACCTTGATGCCACCGATGAGGAGATTATTGAGGCGGCAAAGAAGGCGAATGCGCACTCCTTCATAAGCCGTCTGCCCGAGGGCTATGACACGGTGCTTACAAACAACGGTGCGAATCTTTCACAGGGTCAGCGTCAGCTTATTTCCATTGCCCGTGCGGCGGTAGCCGACCCGCCCGTTATGATTCTTGACGAGGCTACGTCCTCGATTGACACGAGAACCGAGGCACTTGTTCAGAGGGGTATGGATGCCCTTATGAAGGGCAGAACGGTGTTCGTTATTGCCCACCGTCTTTCAACGGTTATGAACTCGGATGTAATTATGGTGCTTGAAAAGGGTGTTATTATTGAACGCGGCACTCACGAGGATCTGATTGCGAAGAAGGGCAAGTATTATCAGCTTTATACGGGTGCGTTTGAGTTAGAATAAAGAAAACAAGAAAAGTTTTGGTCAAGCTTTTACAAAAGCTTGCGGGAGTCAAGGGGACGAAGTCCCCTTGCTCTTTTTTTACGCTGCTTTTTAATTATGTATATCCGCGTAGGGGACGACCTGTGTGTCGCCCTCTTTGTTTTTTTACACGTCCGCGTTCAGATTATATTGTAGCGCCGCCGCATCGGCGGCCGGTCGCCCATGGGGCGACGCTACAGTTTATTGTGTGTAACTTTATTGTTAAACCGTAGGGCAGGGGCTCGCTCCTGCCGTAGCGCGTAGGGGACGACCTGTGTGTCGTCCCGACTGTCCGCCGCGGTTGCTTCTTTTACGTTCTACTTTTTTAAACCTTACGTTGTCGATATTTCACCCTCCGTGGATATTGCTTTTAAGTTCTACCCGCTCAAGCCGCGGGGGCTGTTACCCCTCTTGCGGTTCCCAAAATTTCCTTGTGCCTTGGAGCGGCACGGAAATTTTGACCGCTGCGCCATCCTCGCCTCGCTGAATCCGCCACAGGCGGCGCTTCGGCGACGATGCCCGGAGCGGCAAAGTATGCAAAGCGCTCTTGGGTTCTACGCGGAGGTCCGCAGTGGCGGTGAATTTTTCCGCATCTGCCGTGATTGAAAAGGTAAAACTTCTCCCCTCATCCCGCCGCCGTAGTTCTTGCAACGTCCCCACTAACGGAAAAATTCACATTACTACTGCTCTACCCGAGGGTAAAGCTCACGGACAACTCTACTTAAGGCTCAGTTCTACAAATGAGTCCGCTACGTCCGACAAGTTTATATAAATCCGCAATCGTCTAATTTTCTCGTGTTGTTTCAACCACCGTGTACCCGACAGTCGCAATCCGCTCCGTGGGTTGTTTTAGTGTCATCCGTCCTCCGAGGTTGTACAGTTTCCTCCCCTGAAAGGGGAGGTGTCAAAATCTCCGATTTTGACGGAGGGGTATTTCTCCGTCCTCCAAGGTTGTACAGACAGACGTGGGTTGAAGGAGCGGGGTGGGTTGTATGGGTTACCGTAGGGACACGGCTTGCCGTGTCCGCATCGTAGCGCTACATTGCTTCCCGACCGTACCGTTAAAACGCGAAGCTTGTCGGGCGGATGATATCCGCCCCTGCGCGTGACGGAGCGACGGGGGCGTCGCTCCCTACGAACGGTTGTGAACTGTATGAGTTACCGTAGGGACACGGCTTGCCGTGTCCGCTTGCCTCTCCCCTTGGGAGAGGTGGCACCCGAAGGGTGACGGAGAGGGCTTACAATTCGGAGCGAAGCGACCCTTAATATTTGCCGTAAGGCAAATACATCATTCCGCCTTGGCGGAGC
>JAZOVO010000098.1:0-12208 GCA_045658745.1 Acutalibacteraceae bacterium
CGACCGCACAGCAAATTCTCCTAGCACCAATGCTCCGACGACGCTGAAGGAGTTGCTCAGAGCATTCGGAGTGTTAAGTGATGCGAGACGTAAGGTGTCAATAACGAATTCAACAATCAGAAGTTGAACAATTATCGGCACAGTATTAGGCTCTTCTATAAGCATAAACTTAAAATGTCCCGGCAGACTCTCATGATATACCGTATAGAGATACCATACGGGAACGAGAAAAAGAGTCAGCAGAAACACTGTGCTTCGGACAAATCTTAAAAAGGAGCCTACAAAAGGAGAAAAATAGAAATCGTTTATATCCTGAACAAAGTCAAAAATACCCGTCGGGAGTATGATAGCCGTCGGAGAGCCGTCGGTCAACAGAATAATGTTACCGTCATAAATGCAGGCTGCTGCGGCATCGGGACGCTCTGTATAACGGAATTTCGGAAAGGGATTGAAGGGCTGCCCCGGCACAAGGCACTCCTTAAGGCTCTCGTGACTCATTGAAAGGCTTTCAACGTCAATAGAATTCAGTCGGTCAACTACCTTTTTAAGAAGCTTTTTATCAACCTTATCTTCAAGATAGGATATTACAATATCGGTTTTTGAGCCGCTTCCGATCTGAAAGCTTCTCATTGTAAGGTTCGGATTTCTTATTTTTCGCCTTATAAGAGCCGTATTGAAGATTATTGTTTCAACAAAGCCCTCGTGTGAGCCTCGAAGCACCTTGTCCGATTCGGGCTCCTGAACGTCTCTGGCGGGATAAGTACGGCTGTCAATTATAATAGCCCGTGAATAGCCCTCAACCAGCATACCGACGGCGCCCGTAAGCACAAGCGTTATGAAATCATCAACCTTTTCTGCGGTGTCAGCTTCAATGTAAGTGATGTATTTGTCAACAAGCGACTGTGCATCAGGTGCATTTTTCATTTCCTTATCCGACAGTTTTGTCAGATATTCAAGCAGCTTCTCAAGCATCTCATCCTTAACGAAGCCGTCAACACAAAACAAGGTTGCTTTTTTGCCGCCGAGCAGAATTCTTTTTACAATCATATCAAAATTTTCACCCGTGCGAAGCACCGTGTTTACCGTATGGAGGTTTTCACCGTAGTTATCAGTAAATATCTGCATAAAATTAATCACCGCTTATATTTTTTACATATAAACGGTGATTTATTATTTCATTTTGCAGAAAAGTCTGAAATAGCAACGCAGACACAGCAAACTCTTTTGGCACCCGCCTTATTCAAGGCTATAACGCATTGGTTGAGAGTTGAGCCGGTTGTTTTGATGTCATCGCATAAGAGAATTGTTTTACCTTTAACAGATGCTGAATTTTTGACTTCAACGGATTTTGAAAGATTTTTTCTTCTTTCTGTACCTCCGAGTGTATGTTGAGTCTGTGTTTCTCTTGTTTTAACAAACAGGTCTTCGACCGGCAGAAACATCAGCTTTGCAACCTGCCTTGCAAGAAGCTCACTTTGATTATAGGTTCTGAGATTCTTAGAGCGCTCACTCATAGGCACAAAGGTTACGATATCAAAATCAACATCAGAATAAGCAAAGGCTACTCGCTCCGCCATATCGGTGCCGAGCTTTACTGCAAGGTATTTATCGTTGTTAAACTTAAGATTGAGAATATCCGCTCTTACCTTTCCGCCGTAAATATAAGGAGCCGTAATATCGGGCAGATATACCGAGTTATAAGCATAACATACGCAATTATCTGAATTGTGACCGCAATGTCTGCAGTAATCCCTTCCGACCCGTCTGCTGTCCATTCGCGAACAGATACAGTAATCATATTGGACAGGAATTATTTTATCGCAGATGGGACAGTGCTTCGGATAAAGTAAGCGGATAAGCTTATCGAGGACTTTATTTACTTTTTCTTTACGGAAAGTCACAAATAAAACCTCACCTTCAATTATATCAGTCCGTTAACCTCAGGAAAAGCTTCAAGACTGCGCCTGAGAATTCCGTTCATCATCGCAATCGCGACACCGTAATTGACAATCGGAACGCCTTTTTTTCTGCATATTTCAATACGGCTCTGCATCTCCTTTTCGCTGAGCATACATCCGCCGCAATGAACAATAAGCTTATATTCTTCAGACTTTTCCGGGAAATCTCCGCCGCTTGTAAAATCAAACTCAATATTTTTACCCGTAAAGCTCCGTATCCAACCGGGCATTTTTACCGTGCCGATGTCATTGCATTGACGGTGATGAGTGCAGCCCTCCGAAATAAGGACTCTGTCCCCGTCGATAAGATTTCTGAGTGCCGCAGCGCCCTTTACAAGCTCTGCAAGGTCGCCTTTATATCTTGCAAAAATAATTGAAAAAGAAGTAAGCTTAACACTTTCGGGCAGAATTTTTGAAACAACAGAGAAGACCTGAGAATCTGTAATTACGAGCGAGGGCTCGCGGCTGAGCATTTTAAGAGTGCTTTCAAGCTCGGTTTCCTTGCAGACAATTGCGGTACAGTTGTTGTCGAGAATATTCCTTAATGTAAGCTGCTGAGGAAGGATTATTCTGCCCTTCGGCGCAGATTCATCAATAGGAGTTACAAGTATAACAAGGTCACCCTTGTTGAGAATATCGTCAATAAGAGGCTTATCTTTTTTTACTGCTTTACATATTTCCGAAAGCTTGTTTTTGAGTAAATCAATGTTGATTTTTTTCTTTGCGCTAACAAAAATTTCTCCTCTTTCAGCGGACATATCGGCGCTTAGCGTATCACATTTATTATAAGCGGTAATATAAGGTACCTTCAGCTCTTGGAAAATTGAAATTAACTCCTTGTCTGTTTCGCTTTTGCCTTTAGAGGAATCGACAACAAGCACCGCAATATCGGTTTTTCGCAGAATTTCCTTTGTTTTTCCGACCCTTAAAGCTCCGAGCTCCCCCTCATCATCAAAACCGGGGGTATCGATAATAACAACGGGACCTAACGGTAAAAGCTCCATAGACTTTTTAACAGGGTCTGTTGTAGTTCCCTTAATATCGGAAACCACAGAAAGCTCCTGACCCGTAACGGCGTTGACAAGACTTGATTTTCCTGCATTTCTCACTCCAAAAAAGCCGATATGGACTCTTTCGGAGGAGGGAGTATTATTAAAGCTCATATTATTCACCGACCTCAGAATCTGAAATCTCTTCTGTTGGAATTCTTTATATCATCAATGTTGTCTTTTGCTATCTGACGGACCTTTTCCTTGGGGATTCTTTCAAGCTCCTTTTCGACCATATCAAAGCCGATTTCCTTCGTTCTGTCGGATGCATAGTCAACGAGATACTCCGTAAGAGTCATAAGCGCATTGGGGTGACAGCAATTAAGTATCTGACCGTTTTTGCAAAGGGTCATAAATCTGTCACCTGTTCTGCCCTCTCTGTAGCAAGCCGTGCAGAAGGAGGGAATGTGACCGTTTTCCATAAGCCATGCCACTACATCGTCGAGAGTTCTCTGGTCAGAAACGTCAAACTGCTCGGTATCGTGAGGTCTTTCCTCTTGGGTATAGCCTCCGACAGAGGTTCTTGAGCCGCCGCTTACCTGAGAAACACCAAGACGAAGAAGCTTTGTGCGTGTTTCCTCTGTTTCTCTTGTTGAAATTATCATACCGGTATAAGGAACGGCAAGGCGGATGCAAGCAGTGATTTTCGCAAAGGTTTCGTCGGAGATTGAGTTATCAAAAGCCTCGGGATCGATATCATCAGCCTTTTTAACACGGGGAACGCTGATTGTGTGAGGACCTACACCGTGAACGGCTTCAAGATGCTCGGCGTGCATAATAAGTCCTGCAAATTCATACTTGTAAAGCTCGAGACCGAAGAGAACCCCGAGACCGACATCGTCAATACCGCCCTCCATTGCTCTGTCCATAGCCTCTGTATGGTAAGCATAATCGTGCTTGGGTCCCGTCGGATGAAGCTTAAGGTAGCTATCCTTGTGGTAGGTTTCCTGGAAAAGGATGTATGTACCGATGCCTGCATCCTTAAGCTTACGGTAATTTTCCACGGTTGTTGCCGCAATATTTACGTTTACACGGCGGATATCACCGTTTTTGTGGTGTACACTGTAAATTGTCTTTATGCAGTCGAGTATATACTCTATCGGATTGTTTACAGGGTCCTCACCCGCCTCAATAGCAAGACGCTTGTGACCCATATCCTGAAGAGCAATTACCTCAGCCTTAACCTCTTCCTGAGTAAGCTTTTTACGGGGAATATGCTTATTCTTAAGGTGATAAGGACAGTATACGCAGCCGTTCACACAATAATTAGAGAGATAAAGCGGTGCAAAAATTACAATTCTGTTGCCGTAAAATGCAAGCTTGATTTCCTCGGCGATTTCATAAATCTTTTCAATTTTTTCGGGGATTTCACAAGCCAGAAGCACTGACGCCTCACGGTGTGTAAGTCCTGCACAGACTGTGCCGTTTTCGGTTTTTCGGGGTCTTGCTTTTTCAAGGATACTATCAATCAGCTCAATATTATTTTTGTTTTTATCGGCGTATTCGAGAGTTTCGAGAATTTCCTCGTGGTTGATAAATTCTTCTGCCTTTAATGATTCGGGATTATATATTGCCATAATTCATTTCTCCTATTATTTAATAATATCTCCACGGTCACACACAATTTCGTAACCGATTGAATTCATTTGTTTTTTCAGGTCATCAAGCTTTTCGGCCGATTCGGCACCGCTGTGAAGCTTGTTGTTATAAAGGGTGTATTTATCCCTTACAACGACGGGTGACAGGTTTGGCATCACAACATTTGCAGATGCTTCTATTCCCTTTTCGCGACCTTTTTTTGCAACAGTACCGAGTGCCGTTGTAGCAGGAAGTAAAATATTGGGCTTTATTATTCGTATGACTGAAAGCAGAAAGCAGGTAAGGTCAACATCTCCGCTTTTTTCATCCCTGAACGGTGTGTCCTTATGAGGTATAAACGGCCCTATTCCGCACATATCGGGTTGAAGCGCTTCGATAAGCTTCAGATCCTTTGCAAGTGTTTTATTAGTCTGATAAGGCGAACCGACCATCATTCCGCATCCCACCTGATAGCCGATTTCTTTAAGCTTTTTAAGGCAGTCTACTCTGTTTTCAAGACTTAAATTTTCAGGATGAAGCCTTGCATAATGCTCTTTATCGGCAGTTTCGTGTCTTAAAAGATACCTGTCTGCACCTGCATCAAAAAGGCGTTTATAGGATTCCTCGCTTCTTTCACCGAGTGAGAGTGTGACAGCACAGTCAGGATATTTTTCTTTAATCGTTGTTATAAGCTCACACAAAAGCTCATCGGTGAAGAATGTATCCTCTCCGCCCTGAAGCACAAAGGTGCGAAAGCCAAGCTCATAGCCGTTTTCACAGCAGGATAATATCTCCTCAGGCGAAAGACGGTAGCGGTCGCAGCTTCTGTTGCTTCTTCTGATTCCGCAGTAATAACAGTCGTTTTTACAGAAATTGCTTATCTCTATAAGCCCGCGGATGAAAATCTTGTTTTCGTAAATTTCACGTCTCAGTCTTACTGCTTCATTTTTCAGAAACTCAGAAAGCTCATTATCGCGGCTTGTTAATAAGGCCTCATATTCCGAAAGAGAGAGTGTGCGTTTTTTAATCAGTCTTTCAGCTATGCTTCTTGTTTCAGCCGTCATTGCTTATCACACCCGAAAAAGCAGTTTTTACGCTCACTCCGTCAAGCTTTCCGATTTTACCGGAGAGGGTTGAAATAGTATTCTGCGGAGCATCAAGAGCGATGCTTATAATATTTATTTTGCGCTGACGGTACGGAATACCCATTCTGCCGATTATATATTCTCCGTAATCGTGTAAAATTGAATTAAGCTGCTCAACCGAATCGCTTTTTTCGACAATTACACTCATAACTGCCACTCTTGTTTCCATAAATATACCTCCTTATAACATAAAAAGCCGTGACCTTACATAAAAAGGCGCACGGCAACAGAAATTTCAAGAAATCTATTCTTTTTTACTGTTACCTTATCTTCAGAGGGAAAGCCGTCTTCATGTCAGGTAAGTTAATTATATATCATTTTTTGCAATAAATCAATATTTATATTATTTCTTTTATCGGGAGAATACCGCCGATATCGCGTAGCTTGAAGCTATCTGAGCAAACAAAAGTGCATCCGTATTTAAAAAGAAAGCTATTTATACTTTCAAAGTCACGGTGTGCTGTAATATCTCCGAAAAACGCAACTGTATCACCGGATATTTTTCCCGATGCACCGCCTATAAAGCCGTAACTGTGTCCGTCGAGATGAATGTCACCCTTGCTTATAAGAAGGCTGTCTATGCCGTTTTCAAGAGCGCTGCGGTGAATTGAAGCATCATCGGATATAATTGCGCTCTCATTTACAACAAGAGTTGAGCATTTACAGTAGCCTTGTTTTACATTAATTTTGTTCTTATCACCGATAAGCTCAATAAGCGCGCTATCAGCAAAGGGGAAATTTCCGATAACGTACTCCCCTGCTATAGTGAAATTAAGCTTTACATCATCAGGATAAGCACCCTTGATTTTATCAGCAGTTTCAGTAACATTAAAACCAAGCTTATTAAGTTCGTTTTTAAGCAGTGTCTGATTTTTATCAAGCAGAAAAAGACCGTTGCCGAGATAAAACGCAGCCATATCGGCGTGAGTTGAAACACTCGGGTCAATATACGGATTCAAGGCATTTTTCAGTACAGTAATGCCGTTGCTTTCAAAAAAGCTCAGAATATGTTCGTCATCCGTTCCACAGATAACTGTAGTTACCTTGCCCTCGGGAAGGTTCGGTTTTCTGATGAAACGGCTCATAATATTATTGCCTCAAAGGCTTCGCGGATTGTTCTCACGCCGACAACCTCAATTTCCTTTTTTATTGAAGCGGAAATGTTTTTATAGTTGCTTTTCGGAATAATACATTTATTGAAGCCGAGTCTTGCTGCCTCCTTGATTCTTTGCTCACAATGGGAAACACCGCGTATTTCACCCGCAAGTCCGATTTCACCGAAGGCAAGCACATCGTCACGAAGGGCGTAATCCTTAAGTGAAGAAACAAGAGCCATTGCGATTGTAAGGTCAAGGGCAGGCTCGTCAAGCTTGAGACCGCCTACTATATTTATATAGGCATCCATATTTGAGAAATAGTAGCCACCGCGTTTTTCAAGAACGGCAATAAGCATTGCAAAGCGGTTATAATCAAAGCCGTTTGAAATTCTGCGGGGATTTCCGAAGCCCGTTGAGGTAACAAGTCCCTGAATTTCCGCAAGAAGAGGGCGTGTGCCCTCCATAACACAGGCGACACAGCTGCCCGGTGTGTTCTTCGGTCTTCCGGAAATCAGCATTTCGGAGGGATTTTCAACCTCACAAAGACCCCTTTCCATCATTTCAAAAACACCGATTTCATTAGTAGAGCCGAAACGGTTTTTTACAGCACGAAGTATACGGAAGGAAAGGTTACGTTCACCCTCAAAATAAAGCACCGCATCAACAATATGCTCAAGCACCTTGGGACCGGCAATGTTGCCGTCCTTGTTGACGTGACCGACCATAATCACGGGAATTGAAAGGCTTTTAGCCGTACGCATAAACAAATTCGAGCTTTCGCGCACCTGAGTAACACAGCCGGGTGAAGAGTTGAGCTCTGTAAAGTTCATTGTCTGAATTGAATCAACTATAACAATATCGGGCTCTGTTGACTTGATATGCTCACAGATAGCCTGAACATCGGTTTCGCAAAGAATAAAAAGATTTTCAGTCTTAACCTTCAATCTGTCTGCACGGAGCTTTATCTGACTGTAGGATTCTTCACCGGAAACATAAAGAATCTTAAGCTTTTTTCCAAGCTCGGAGCATATCTGTAAAAGCAGGGTGGACTTACCTATACCGGGGTCACCGCTAAGAAGCACAAGAGAGCCCTTGACTATTCCGCCTCCGAGTACACGGTCAAGCTCCTTCATACCCGTTT
Source organism: Acutalibacteraceae bacterium (assembly GCA_045658745.1). Lineage (GTDB taxonomy): Bacteria > Bacillota > Clostridia > Oscillospirales > Acutalibacteraceae > UBA6857. Next base: position 7,969 of record JAZOVO010000098.1, read on the forward strand.
TATAGCGCAATTCATTGTCGGGCTGAATATCCTTGAGAGAAAATGAGGTTACGCTTTTCGCGGAAAATGAGCCCTGTTTTGCTTTTGAGGCTGACGGAATCTCTTTTACCGCTTCCTCCAGCGTTGCCCATTCGTTACACTCGGGACATTTTCCGAGCCATTTCGGGGTTTCGTATCCGCAGCTTGAGCAGATATATACACTTTTAGTTTTTGCTGCCATAATATCAGCTTCCTTTTGTCTCTACATAATTTACAAGCCCTTTTGCAATTGCAAGAGCCATTTCATATTGATACGTGTTATCGTTAAGCTTGTCTGCTTCCTCGGGATTGGATAAAAAACCGCATTCAACCATAACTGCCGTGCTTACGGCATTATGAATCAGATATACACTTGAATCACAGGGCTTTATCTGCCTTGTGTTTTCCTTTTGCAGACTGTGCACGATGCTTTTTTGTATGCAATCCGCAAGCACTTCGCTACCGCTTTGGGTTTTACAGTAGAAAACCTGTGCGCCGTTGTATTTGCTTTCTACGAAGTGATTCTGATGGATGCTCAGAAATATACACCCGGGATGATTTTTCATAATATCCATACGGTTATGCAAATCCGAGGATTTACGCATACGTACGGTATTACTTCCTTCGTCATAAATCATTCTGTCCGTATCACGTATCATCACGGTTTTAAAGCCGTAGCGGGTAAGGATTTTCTGAAGCTTCAGAGAAATTGCAAGGTTTATATCCTTTTCGAGTACACCGTCAGCGGACTGTGTACCACCGTCCTCACCGCCGTGCCCCGCATCGATAATTATAACAGGCTTTGCCAAAGCTTTAAAATTACTGACGGCAACGCTCCGCCCAGCCGCAAGGGCAGTAAAAATCATAATCAATGCAACAAACGAAGCAGCCATCCCAACTATAGCCTTTATGTTTAAAATTAAATATAAGCCCTTTTTCATAACATCACCTGTAAAAATAATATTAGAAAAAGGGCAGATATATTATTCGAAGCCTTCAAAGGTGATGTTGTTTTTCTTCATAACATCCTCGTTTGAAAGAACGGCACCTGCCGATGGCAGATTTTTAGCTTTATAGCGTGAAGGCTTGACAAATTCACCTTCAACGTAATCTCTTACAACGGAAAGCTTCTGATTTTTCTTAATTGTGATACAGCCTACACCTTGAGTGTCCTTCATTGCCTTGGGAGCAATTACGGATGTATCAATAAGAAGGCATCTTCCGCCTGTGGTTTCAAGCACAAGCTGCTTATCCTCGGGAAGATAAAGAAGTGAAACAAGGGGTGACTTGTCGCTATAAGCCTTGATAAGCTTTTTGCGGTTGGTTTTCGTCGCATAGGAGGAAAGAGTTACCTTTGCGGTTTTTCCGTTTTCAAAGAAGAACATCATATAACCCTTGTAATCCTTTGTAACGACCATAAAGACGGCGTTTTCGCCCTCCTCCATATCAAGCTTCGAGGGAATATATTCACCGAGCACGCTTGCCTTTGAATCGGCAAAGTCGGAAACCCTCGCCTTATAAACCTGACACTTATCCGTAAAGAAAAGAAGGTCGTTGTTATTTGTGGTTTCAAAGCTCTGTGTTATTTCGTCATTATCCTTAAGCTTATGGTCGCCGCCCATACGCAGCGAAAGCGGAGTGATTTTTTTGAAGTAGCCCTCCTTGGTAAAGAAAAGATTTACGGGATAATCGGGAACCTCTTCCTCTGCTTCCTCGTCCTCTATTTCACTTACATAAAGAAGATTAGTCTTTCTTTCCTTACCGTACTTTTTAATAACGTCATTAAGCTCACCGACAATGATTTTTCTGATACGTGCCTTAGATGAGAGGATATCCTCCATGTCGGCAATTGATTTTTCAAGGTTTTCAATATCCTTAAGACGCTTGAGAATGTACTCGCGGTTAAGGTGACGCAGCTTGATTTCAGCAACGTATTCTGCCTGAATTTCGTCAATGCCGAAGCCAATCATAAGATTGGGAACAACCTCGCTCTCTTCCTCGGTCTTACGGATGATAGCGATAGCCTTGTCAATATCAAGGAGAATTTTTTCGAGACCCTTAAGCAGATGAAGTCTGCTCTTTGCCTTGTTAAGGTCAAAAGAAACTCTTCTGTAAACGCACTTGCCTCTGAAGCGTATCCACTCGATAAGAAGATCCTTGACGCCGTAAACTCTCGGATAACCGTCAACAAGCACATTGAAATTACAGGAGAAGCTATCCTCAAGCGGTGTCTGCTTATAAAGCTTCTGCATAAGCTTGTCAGCATCAACTCCGCGCTTAAGGTCAATTGTGATTTTTAGACCATTTTTGTCGGTTTCATCACGTATATCGGTAATTTCCTTGATTGAGCCCGACTTTACACGCTCAATGATTTTATCGATAATTGCTTCCGCGGTAGTTGTGGGCGGAATTTCCGTAATGTCAATGCAGTTGAAGCTCTTATCGTAAGTATACCTTGCCCTTACCTTGATACCGCCGCGGCCCGTACGGTAAATTTCTTCCATTTCGTCACGGTTGTAAAGGATTGTTCCGCCGCCTACAAAGTCAGGTGCGGGCATTGTTTCGATACAGTTATGGTCCTGATTTTTAATAAGCTCAATTGTTGTCTCGCAAAGCTCCTTAAGGTTAAAGGAGCATATTGAGCTTGCCATACCTACGGCGATACCGAGATTGTTATTTGCAAGGATTGACGGGAAGGTAACGGGAAGAAGCGTGGGCTCCTTTGTTGTGCTGTCGTAGTTGTCTACAAAGTCAACGGTGTTCTTGTCAATCTCGCTGAAAAGCTCATTGCAGATGCTTTCAAGCTTTGCTTCTGTGTATCTCGGTGCAGCGTAGTGCATATCACGGGAATAAGCCTTACCGAAGTTACCCTTTGAGTCAACAAAAGGGTTAAGAAGTGCTTCATTACCGCGTGAAAGACGCACCATAGTTTCGTAAATTGCGGCATCACCGTGAGGGTTGAGACGCATAGTCTGACCTACGATGTTTGCAGACTTTGTTCTGTTGCCGTTGAGAAGTCCCATCTTATACATAGTATAAAGGAGCTTTCTGTGAGAGGGCTTGAAGCCGTCAATTTCGGGAATTGCTCGGGAGAGAATCACGCTCATGGCATAGGGCATATAGTTGATTTCAAGAGTATCCGTTATTCTCTGATCAATCATTTCACCCGCATTTGCAATGTGGGTATTTTTAAGAAGATTTTCACGGGGATTAACATCCTCGTTTTTCTTTTTTCTTGCCATTTGTTATTTTCACCTCAGCTTACATCGGTCATATCAATGTAAAGATGACCGTAATTTGCAATATAATCTTTTCTGCCTGAAAGGTTGTCACCGAGAAGCAAATCAAACTTTTCAGCCGTTGCCTGTGCTTCGTCGGGGTCGATTTTTATAAGTCTTCTTGTTGAAGGGTTCATAGTTGTAAGGCTCATCATATCAGCGTCATTTTCACCAAGACCCTTTGAGCGCTGAATTGTATATTTTGCCTTACCGATTTCCTCAAGAGCATCTGCTTTTTCCTTTTCGGTATATGCAAACCAAGTCTGATTACCGCTTGTAATTTCATAAAGCGGTGACTCGGCAATAAATACCTTTCCCTCTTTGATAAGAGTAGGAATAAGTCGGTAAATCATAGTGAGAATAAGCGTTCTTATCTGATAACCGTCGACGTCGGCGTCGGTACAGATGATAATTTTGCTCCAACGCAGATTATCCATGTTGAAGGTTGAAAGGTTCTTCATACCCTTTGCGTGTACCTCTACTCCGCAGCCGAGCACCTTAAGAAGGTCGGTGATAATTTCACTTTTGAAGATTTTCTCGTATTCACTTTTAAGACAGTTGAGTATCTTACCTCTTACGGGGATGATTGCCTGAAATTCGGAGTCTCTCGCCTGCTTACAGGCGCCCAATGCTGAATCACCCTCCACGATGAAAAGCTCTCGCTTGTCAATATCCTTACTGCGGCAGTCAACAAATTTCTGCACGCGGTTTGCAAGGTCATTTGAGGTTGTAAGAGTCTTTTTGAGGTTGAGTCTTGTCGATTCAGCCTTGATGCGGCTTCGCATATTGATAAGCACCTGATCGGCAATTTTATCTGCCTCAAGCTTGTTTTCGATAAAATAAACCTCGAGCTGATGACGGAGAAACTCTGTCATAGCCTCCTGAATGAACTTATTGGTGATAGCCTTTTTCGTCTGATTAAGATAAGAGGTTTCCGTTGAGAA
>JAZOVO010000099.1:0-3775 GCA_045658745.1 Acutalibacteraceae bacterium
TTTGATTGTTCTTCGATTGTACTATTACTGTAATTACTAAAAAACCTATTGCATACAAAAATGAAAGGCAGCATACAAAAACTTTAAACTTATATCGCATACATTTATCCTCCCACAAATGATAATCCTGGCTTCATACCATAGGCGACTTCTTTGACAGGAGCAACATAAAGACAAGGGACGGTTCTGTGTCTTGTGCTCATTTTAACCATTTCTCAACCAACCTCTTGCTCACACCTGTAAGCCTGACCATTTGTCGTATTGACAAGCCTCTATTTTTAAATTCTTCAATATTTCTCTCTTGCTCTGCCTTCGGCAAAGCCTGAAATTCGGTTGCATCATTGCAGCCTGAACACAATTTGATTATAGTCCTCGCCTGCTCGTCTGTCAAGCGTACAGCCTCGTTTTCTTCAATTTTCGGACACTTGTCAGCATATATTCTGCCTCGACAAAAAAGCACCCCTGAAAAATCAGAGATGCTTTCAAAAATTTTATTTACTTTCCTTCTTCATCGGTCTTACAAAAACAAAGCTGAGGACAAGGGAAACAATATAAAGGGCAACTGTTACATAAAGAACAGCCTGATAGCCCTCGGCTACATTTGTTGCACCGAACTTTTCAACAATAAGGTTTGCAAGGTTGTTACCTGTAAGACCTGCAAAAGCCCAGGCTGAAAGTGTAATGCCGTGGATTGCGGAAATGTTTGACATACCGTAGTGATCGGAAAGAAGTGTGGGAACGTTGGAGAAGCCTCCGCCGTAGCCTGCGTTTACTACCATAATAAGCACTACAACAAGAGCTGTAAGGAGCATATTTCCGTTACCGTTCACAATACCCTTTGTGAAAATAACTGCGGCTGTGCAAACTATTGAAAGGATGAAAATTACCTTGTAGATGGTGTTTCTGTCCTTGCACTTGTCACCTGCAGCGGAGAAACCGAGACGGCCGCCTGCATTGAAAATTGCAGAGATAACGGGGAAAACAACAACGGAAAGACCGAGACACTTGAGTATGTACTTTTCCTGGGAAATAAGCATAAGACCGCAGGTAATGTTAAGGTAGAACATAAGCCAGATGCCCACATAGTTGAGCACGGGTCTTGTTTTGATAACAGACATAATGCTCTTTTTCTCAGCGGAGTTTGTGGGCTCGTGCCAGTCAGAGGGCTTTTTGAGAAGAAGGTGTCCGACAAACATAAGCACAAAGTAAACAACGGCAAGAATGAAGAACATCTTATAAATAGCACCGTTACCGAGGCTTTCAAGCATCCACTCCATAATGGGGGTAGCAATAGCCTTTGCCGCACCGAAGCCCGCAACAGCAAGACCCGTTGCAAGACCCTTGTTATCCTTGAACCAGAGCATAAGCGTTTTTACGGGTGAGAGGTAGCCCGTACCGAGACCGATACCCATAATAAGGCCATAGCAAAGATAAATACCGAGAAGAGCAAGTATGCTGCCGGGATTGTTACCGCCGTACCAGATAAAGAAGCCTGAGCCCGCCATACCTGAAGCAAAGCAGATTGCGGCAATGAGTGAGGATTTGTGAATATCCTTTTCTACGATATTACCGAGGAAGGCCGCGGACATACCGAGGAAAAAGATTGCAAAGCTGAATGCCCATTCAACGCTACCCTTGGGAAAGCCGATGTATTCGCCGATTTTTTCACTGAAGGTTGACCAGCAATAAACTGTACCGATACTGCAATGGAGTAAAAGAGCGGGAATTGCGGCACGACACCACTTGTTTGTACGCCAGCCTCCTGTTTTCTTTTCAGTTGTGTTCATAATTTAACATTCCTTTATATAAGTATATTTTTTTACAGCCTGAGTATCTTACACCCAAAAAGCAAAAATATCAATTATTTTCATCAAAAAATAAAGCCTTTAGCAATTCTTTTTTGATATACGGTTATTCAATTATGTTATCGCAAGCAATTATATAATTCATAAGCACCCTGACCGCATCAAAAAAGCCTTCAATATCAATGCATTCGTCACACTGATGGGCTCCGCCGTGACCCTCGGGCATCCGGAAAACAGACACCTCACGGTCTTTTCGGATTATATAAGTGCCGACTGAGAAGGCGTTTTTCAATCTTCGTGCGTAAGTTCCTCCCGCCATGGTTACTCTGCCAAGTCTTTCGCCCGTGATTTCGGCGTATATGTCCTCGAAAATTGCAGGGAAAGGACTGTCAGCATCAATTGTAAAGCCGGGACGGTTATCCTTTTCTACGGGAATATAGCCGTATTTTTCAAGGCTTCTGTCCCCTGCCTCTTCAAGCCTTACGGAATCCTGAGTGCTTCCGTAGCGGATATCAAAGCTTAAGCGGAGTTTTCCGTCTACCGTTTTACAAAGTCCGTTTACACAGGTCGTTTTGCCGAAAACGGGGTCATCATGCTCAACGCCCATACCCATACCGTAATGACAGGAAAGCATTTCCTTTGCGGCTTTCAGAATTGCCTTGTCATTTTCAGATATAAAGGAGCAGTCAAGCAAGAGCTCTACAGTCAGGAGCGCCGCATTGACAGAGCCCTCGGGGATGCTCGCGTGCTTAGCGACACCTTTTACCTGAATACAGATGAATTCATCGTTAGAGGTTACAAAAATATCTGCTCTGTCTTTTGTTTTTTCGTTGAGCTCATCAAGAGTGCTTTCGCTATAAGGCAGACATACATTAACTTTATCAAGCACGATATTGTATGCCTCGCCGCCGCTTATTGAAACAATGCTGTCAAAAGCTGTCTTGCTTTCACTCATAAGGTGGTAAATACCTTTTTCACCGACACTGCAAGGAAAATCCGCATCGGGAACAACAGACACATCGGGCATAGTTTCATTCTCGAGATAATCCTTCATATCGCCCATTCCGCACTCCTCATCAGAGCCGATAAAAAGCTCAAGCCTGTTGTTGAGCTTTATGCCGTTATCCTTGAGAAAACGAAAAATACAAAGCGATGCCATAATGCCCGACTTATTATCCTCGACGCCTCTGCCTATAAGAGTACCGTCTATTATTACGGGATTAAAGGGCTCTGTGTAAAGCCAGTCATCACCGACGGGAACAACGTCGCTATGACTGAACATACCGATTTTCCTTTTACCCTCACCGTATGAACAAAGAGCATAGGTGTTTCTGCCGTTGATTTTAGTTTCAAAGCCGTCCTTTTCAAAATAATATGCGGCTTTATAAAGTGCATCCTTACAGCTTATGCCAAAAGGTGCATCCTCCTCCGGCTCGGACTTAATTGAAGGAGTTTTCGCAAGCTCAATCCACTTGTGGAGAATATCCTCCTTGTTTTCACTGATCCATTTATCAAGTAATCTGTTATATTTTTGGTTAATCATTGTAACACCTCGTTAAATAATGCTTAGTTGATTATAGCACTAAAAATAACCTATATCAAGCACAAAGTAAAAGCTGCCGGAAAAATTCCGACAGCTTTATACCGAAATAAAGTTATTTCATGTTCTTTTCGTAGGATTCAATCATCTTCTTGACCATCTGGCCGCCGACTGAACCTGCCTCACGGGAAGTAAGGTGACCGTTGTAGCCCTGCTGAAGGTTTACGCCAACCTCAGAAGCAGCTTCCATCTTGAATCTGTTGAGAGCTTCACGTGCTTCGGGTACCATACTCTTTGAATTGCTTGACATATTTTTCTCTCCTTAAAAATATTATTTTGCGTTTGCAGTAATTATTTTTTACCGTGATCAAAAATATATTTATGTTATTATATTCCAACAGTATATAAATTTTAATTAAAAACAGATATT
>JAZOVO010000100.1:0-3427 GCA_045658745.1 Acutalibacteraceae bacterium
TTTATCTATGAGGGTTAACAATTTAAATTCAAGTTCATATGCAAGTTGATAACCTACATACAAAATACCTCTTTTTTCTTGATACGCTCTTCGATAGATATCAGCTTTATTTTCACACCATAATTTTAAATGGTTGATTAAATTGTTGAACATCATAAAACACCTCACAAATTCTAATTTATCTGTTTCATTTTATCGCTCGGCGCGTGGCGTCCTTTCTTGTAAGAAAGAACCAAAGAACTTTACTTGTTCTTTATCACCTTACAAATTTTATCAAGGAAAAGCACCATAAACACCGTCTGTATCACAAGGGAAACAAGACATTGAGGAAGCCTCGTCATAAGCACCGCACCGTAGGGCGTGCCCGTCTGAAAGCTTCGCCAGAAGCTGTTCATTAAAAATGAACCCACAAGCTGTGTGCAGAAAACGGACAGCACAATTTTAGCATTACGCTCAAGTGCAGTTTCTTCTCTTTTAACAGGTCTTAAAAAGAGTCCGAAGATAAGTCCCACAATTGCCGCCGTAAGAGTATAGCCGGGGAAAAATGCACCGCCCGTGGGAAATGCTATCGCACCCACAAGGTCACCGAGGCCGTAAACCGCCATACCTCCGAAAACACCGAAGCGTCTTGCCGCAATTACAACGGGAATAAAGGAGGTGGAAAACCTCATCATATCACCCACGGGAATTACTGCAAAGCGCGCAAGGACAACCTGCATTGCAATGAGAACACCGAGGCAGCAAAGGGTGAAGATTTTTTCCTGATTCAACTTTTTTTCGCTCATAAAAAAATACACTTCCTTCTTTTTTGCGTCTGCATATGCTCTCGCTGAAAATAAAGGAAGTAAATATAAGTATCCGTTTATAACAGCGGGATGCGATTTATGTACCGCAAGGAAAATCCTTTTCGTCCTCAAAGCAACTCCCCGTCCCTGAGGCACTAAAGCGCACACAAATCTACTCTGTTTTTTTTATTAAGTTAGCGACAGTCAAATCAAACAAACTTTAATGGGGTATATTTTCACCGTAGCTTCGTTAAGCCTCGGAAATACGCAAGTATTCCCTTCGGCATTTGCCTTGCTACGATAAAAATCTCCACCCATTAAAGAGCAAAGAGACTTAAATGTTCAAGTTGTGGTGCATTTGGGATTTTCACGACGGTGCAACACTTGCGTGTTGCGAGGAGGGAAAATTTCAAAGGTGCCGCAAATCGGACATTTAAGTCTTGTTCGATTAAAACAAACCAACCTTAAATAATATAACACCCTGCAGGACTTTAGTCAATAGTCTGCAGGGTATTTTAATCAGAATTTAAAAAGCTTGCGGAAGCGCTTCTGCCACACAAGAACATAAGCGGTTAGAAGCCTTGTAAGTGCCACATCGTAAAGGATAAACACAACATTACCCATACCGAGCATTATGGGAAGGGCGTATTTTGTGAAAAAGGCACTTTCGCCGTCAATGCCGAGCAAATCATTGTAGGGCATACCGAAGACCTTGACAAGCACAACGCCCGAAACAATAATCGAAGCATTGAAAATGAGAAATTTCAGTATATACTCAACCCCACGAGGCATTCTGCTTTCAAGCAGAGCCTTCACGACGGGATAGTAGCCGAAAAAGGCAACGTAATAAACAACCGCCTCCTTGTTTGCAACAAAGAGAAGCCCTATAAGTGAGGTTGCGGCATAAGCGCCGATTGCCCACTTTTTATCAATTTCCACAACGGCAAGCATTGTAAGCATACCCGCCAATGCAGGGAGGGTATAAACAAACACCTGCACCGCCGAGGGAATGAGAATCACAACGGAAAGGGCGGTAATCATTGCGCCCATTGCCGTTTTTGCGCTGACTGACATTTTGTTCATTACTACTACCTCAACAGCAGGAAATAAGGTCACCGCCGAAGCACTCGCAGCAGCAGTCTGCACACATGAGACCCGTACAGATATCACATCCGTCGCAGCCGCCCGAGGAGCCGTGACCGTGACTCTGCGTTCTGCCCGTTCTGAAGCCGCCGTTACTGTTACGGGCAATACGCTCAAAGGCGTCTCTGTAAATAGGATTGCCCGGCTGCATATTATATGCCATTGAATAGTAGCTGTATGCCTGCTGAGTCCAGCCTCTGCGATAGTTAAGCTCACCCTTAAGGTAATACCAATGAGCATCGCGGGTGCTTTCGCTCATGCCTTCAAGGATTCTCTCCGCCTCATCATAGGCACCTCGGTTGAGGTAATTTTCAACGGCAGAATAGTCGTTCACGCTGTAATTTGAGCCCGATGAGCGGTATGAGCCCGAGCCCGTGTTACCCGAAAGAATTGCATCGTAAGCCTCGTTGATTTCCTGCATTTTTTCGTTTGCAAGGTCAGCAAGGGGGGTACCCGCATACTGGTCGGGATGATATTTTTTTGCAAGCTCTCTGTAAGCCGCCTTAACCTTTTCTCTGTCAGAGCCTCTCGGAACTCCGAGCACCTCATAGGGGTCTTTCATTTTTCATCTTTTCCTTTCAGAATATTATTCATAACCTTTTCCGTGCCCGAATAAATGATATTCGTCACAATCGGAACAAGCGTTTTTTCTTTTACATTTTCAAAGCTTTCCGTTGCGAGGGCGCAGCTCATATTGAGGCTTCGTTCTATAACGGATTTGTCCGCTTCATCGGGTATATCACCCTTTTTAAGTCCGAGCATATTTATGAAAACGTTGTAGCTTCCTTTTCTGAGGTCATCCTCAAGGTCATCCGCCGCATCACAAAGGTAAACCCATTTACCCACACCGTAGCCGAAGCGGTAGATGCTTCCGTCCGCGTCATCTCTGCCGTAGGCAAGGATTTTCCCAAGAGCATCTGCGCTTTCGTGTGCCGCCTTATCGGGAGAATCAGTGTCTGAGCCTTCATTTTCAGCCTGCCTTTTCATTGCCTCGGATATAAGCTTACCCACCTCGGGGTACATTTTTTCGGCTTTTTTATTTTTAAAAAAAGCATAGGGCAGAAGCAGATACATTAGAAGCCTTCTGAAAAAAGAGCCGTCTGCTATATTATCCCTCACCTTATGATAAAGCATCATCATTGAAACGGCGGCGGCATACCGAAGCTCCTCTTCACCGTTAGTACAGAAATTGCATTTTTTCGTGGGATTATAAGGACAGCGTCCGCCTTTGAAATCAGGCACAGTATTATCGAATGAGAGCCGCACAAGCACAAGGAAGGCTATATCGTAATTGAGGGTGAGACTTGAAAGCAGACCGAAGTGCTTTTTCATTGCTTTACAAAGAGAGCAGTAAAGACCCTTGTATGCCTCATACTCCTTGACCTTCATTTCAGGCTTGTCGCATTTTATATAACCGAACATTTCTTACCTCGTGTAAGTTAGATTAAAGAATATTATATATTATTTTAATTAAATTGTAAACTATGTTAATTTAATAA
>JAZOVO010000101.1:0-6091 GCA_045658745.1 Acutalibacteraceae bacterium
GATTCGAAGGGAACCTTCTCCTTACCAACCTCAGCCTGAATGCCCTTGATGAATTCAACGATTTCCTGGTTAACCTTGTGAGCGTACATGATACCGTCGAACATTGTTTCGTTGTCGATTTCGTTAGCGCCTGCCTCGATCATAGCAACAAGGTCTGCTGTTGAAGCAACGGTAACTGCCATTTCTGACTTTTCTCTTTCAGCCTCTGTGGGGTTGATAACGAACTTGCCGTCAACAAGACCAACGGAAACACCGCTGATGGGGCCGTCCCAGGGGATTTCTGCAGGGGGGGGTGCGAGGGGAACACGGATCATTGCGGTGATTTCGGGAAGGCAGTCCTGGTCAACTGACATAACAGTTGCAACAACGCCAACATCGTTTCTCATATCCTTGGGGAAGAGGGGACGGATGGGTCTGTCGATAACTCTTGATGAAAGAGTTGCCTTTTCTGAAGCCTTACCCTCTCTTCTCTGGAAGGAGCCGGGGATACGGCCTACTGAATAGAGCTTCTCTTCGTAGTCAACGGAGAGGGGGAAGAAGTCTACGCCTTCTCTGGGCTTTGCAGCCATTGTTGCGGTACAGAGAACCTCTGTTTCACCGTAACGGATAAGACATGAGCCGCCTGCAAGACCTGCCATTTTGCCTGTTTCAACAACAAGGGGTCTGCCGGCAAGAGTAGTTTCAAATTTTCTGAATTCGTTAAACATGTTTTCTACCTCGCTTTTCTTTCTTTATAAATTTTGTTTTTATCTAAACGCGAGGCAGTGGTTTAGCAATAAATTCAGCCGTGAAAAACCGCTTCAAGGCTCAATTTAGTGCTAATCCAATTTTTTTGCCCCGCATTAAATAACGGAAAAATGGCAGACACGAATGGTTTCATGCCTGCCAAAGGAATTAGAATTACTTACGAATACCAAGTCTTGCGATGATTGAACGGTATCTTTCGATGTCGTTCTTCTGAAGGTAAGCAAGAAGGTTTCTTCTCTGACCAACCATCATAAGAAGGCCGCGACGTGAGTGGTGGTCCTTCTTGTTAGCCTTAAGATGCTCTGTAAGGCTGTTGATTCTGAATGTGAGAAGAGCGATCTGTACTTCAGGTGAACCTGTGTCGCCTTCGTGTGCAGCGTATTCGTTGATAATAGCTGTCTTCTGTTCCTTTGTCATCATGATTTTTCACCTCATAAAAAATATTTCATTCGCCTGATCCCCAGAATGCGGCAGGTGAAATACCCATTGGGCAAAACCCGCAACCCGAGTAATCGGCATAATGCTTGAAGATTATATCACAACATATTTCAAAAGTAAAGAGCAAAACATAAAAAACTCAAGTCACTTTTTGCGAATTTTTTGTACAGTCGTTATATATTCTGCCCCGTAAAGCACAAAAAGCGTTAAAATCCCTAAACTTTTTTTGCTAAACTATTTAAATTGTATATGAGTTTGTGATATAATGAAAAAAATATTCCGTTTCAGGAGGAACATAAAATGAGTAAAGTTAAAAATGAAGCTAAAATCAAAAATCCCCTTATCGTAGCAGTACGTGAGCAGCTTGAGCACAGAGCAACCTGGCTCTATCTCCTTTGTGACGAGGCACAGAAGAGAGGTCTTGACCCCAGAGATTTCGGCTCAGCCGCTGTCAAGCGCTGCGGTCTTATGCAGGGCAAGGGTCTTGTTGAAAAGGGCAAGACAGATTCACTTGTAGGTCTTCGCAAGACTCTTTTCACAAAGGCTGCACAGTGGGTTTTTGAAATGGATATCAAAAACTGCACAGACGATGAGCTTGAAATTCACTTCCATTATTGCCCCCTTGTAAAGGCATGGCAGAAGGCCGGCTGTACAGACGAGGAAATCGCAATGCTCTGCGATATCGCAATGTGCGGTGACAGAGGTATCGGTGAGCGCTACGGTGCAGAGCTTGACCTCCCCAAGACAATCGCAAACGGCGACGACATCTGCCATTTAAGATATCATAAGAAATAAGTAGTCAGTAAGGGCCGAGGGCCAAGGGCCAAAGGGCCGAGCCTTCCGGTTCCTGCTATTGACAATAACATAACCAAAGGAGAAAAACTATGTCCGAACAGAAATATCTTGATATTGTTTCAAAGCTTACCCTTGATGAAAAGCTTTCCCTGCTTTCAGGTAAGACATATTGGCTTACTCAGGAAATTGACCGCCTCGGTGTACCCTCAGTATGGATGAGCGACGGCCCTCACGGTATGCGTAAGGAAAAGCAGACCGGCGGTACAAATATTATGCAGGAGTCAGAGACCTCAACCTGCTTCCCCACCGCGGTTACAACCGCTTCCTCTTGGGACATTGACCTTCTCGAGGAGGTCGGCGCTACAATCGCCGATGAGGCAAAGGCGCTCAAGGTTACAACCGTTCTCGGCCCCGGCGTAAACATCAAGAGAAGCCCCCTTTGCGGCAGAAACTTTGAATACATATCCGAAGACCCCTTCCTTACAGGTCGTCTCGGCGCCGCATACGTTCACGGCGTTCAGAAAAACGGAATCGGCGTAAGCCTTAAGCATTTTTGTGTTAACAATGAGGAGCATATCCGTATGTCAATTGACTCAGTTGTTGATGACAGAGCTCTTCGTGAAATCTATCTTTCAGCCTTTGAGCATATTGTAAAAAAGGAACAGCCCACAACGGTTATGTGCTCCTACAACAGAGTTTACGGCACATACCTTTCCGACAACAAGAAAATGCTTACGGATATTCTCCGCGGCGAGTGGGGCTTCAAGGGCATCGTTGTCAGTGACTGGGGCGCAGTAAATGACCGCGTTGAGGGTATCAAGGCAGGTCTTGACCTTGAAATGCCCGGCAACAAGGGTATGAACAACAAGTATATCAAAAAGGCTCTTGATGAGGGCAGAATCACAATGGAGGATGTTGATAAGATGGCTTACCGTATGGTTAAGTTTGCCTTTGAATGCAAGGCTAATGAGGGCAATGGCTATCCCATCGATTTTGCAGAACATCACAAAATTGCAAGAAAGGCTGCAGAACAGTCGGCAGTACTACTTAAAAATGACGGCGTGCTTCCTCTTAAGGAAAATCAGAGAGTTGCCGTTATCGGAGCTCTTGCAGATAAGCTTCGCTATCAGGGTGCAGGCTCAAGCCACATCAACGCATGGAAGACAATTTCATTCAAAAAAGCAATGGAAAATCAATGCAGGGATTTCGCTTATGCTCCCGGCTATACCCTCAAGGGTGACGGCTACAATCAGAAGCTTATCGCAGAGGCATGTGAGGCTGCAAGGGGCAAGGACGCTGTTCTTGTGTTCATCGGTCTTACAGATGCCTTTGAAAGTGAAGGCTTTGACCGTAAGCATATGGATATGCCCGCTTCTCACGCTATTCTTGTTGAGGAGCTTTCAAAGGTAAACGAAAACATCATTGTTGTGCTTTCCTGCGGCTCACCTATTACAATCGGTGACTGGGAGAAAAAGGCTAAGGCTATACTCAATATGTACCTTCCCGGTCAGGCAGGCGGCGAGGCAGCTTATGACCTCGTTTACGGTAAGGCTAACCCCTCGGGTAAGCTTGCTGAAACCTTCCCGCTTACAAATGAGGATAATCTTGCTGCTGCATACTTCCCCATGGGTCCCAGAACAGTTGAATACCGCGAGAGCATCTATGTAGGCTACCGCTACTTTGATAAGGCAAGAAAGGCTGTCAAGTATCCCTTCGGCCACGGACTTTCATATACAAAATTTGAATACAGTGACCTTAAGCTTGACAAGAATGAAATCAATGAGGGTGAGGAGCTTACCCTCTCCTTCAAGGTTAAGAACGTCGGTGACGTTGCAGGTGCCGAGGTTGCACAGGCTTACGTTGTAAATCCCGAGAGTAAGATTTACAAGGCTGAAAAGGAGCTCAAGGGCTTCAAGAAGATTTTCCTTGAAGCAAACGAGGAAAAGACAGTTGAAATCACCCTTGACGAAAAGGCATTCAGCTTCTATAACGTGCTTATAGGTGACTGGCACGCTGAAAGCGGTAAGTACGGCATCCTTGTCGGCGCATCCTCACAGGATATCCGCCTTGAGGGTGAGGTAAGCGTTGTTACCGCAAAGGCAGACGCTCCCGTGCCCGATTACAGCGAAAGCGCTCCCTGCTACTATAATATGGAAAGCACCACCTTCGTTTCCGACGATGAATTCAGAGCAGTTCTAGGCAGAGAGATTCCCGACAACAGCGAGTTTGTAAAGGGTAATCTTACAATCAACAGCTCGGTTTCTCAGGTGGCAGTAAGCCCCTTCGGTAAGGCCCTTTACACAATCCTCTGCAATGGCGCAAAGGTTGTTGCCCTTACTGCAGAAAACCCCGATATGATTACAGAATCAATCAAGGATATGCCCCTTCGCTCCTTCAGCGGCTTTACCGGCGGTCTCCTTTCACCCACAACGGTTGAAGGTATCCTTGACCTTTGCAACGGTACAAAGGGCGGTCTGAAGAAGCTTATTTCAGGCTTTAAAAAATAATCAAGAGGTAACTTCAAATGAAAAAAATATTTGCATTATTACTTGCACTTGCAGTCATTCTTACCTGCTTTACCGCTTGCGGCGGTGACAAGGCAACGGACGGTAATGCCGAGCCTTCAGCACAGAGCACAGAGCAGACAACAAAGACTCCCGACTATACTCCTCCCTTCCCCGCATTCACAAGCGAAACAATTGACGGTAAAAAGGTTACTGAGGATGTGTTCAAGGGCAACAAGCTTACAATGGTCAACGTGTGGGGCACCTTCTGCAGTCCCTGCATAAATGAGATGCCCGACCTTGAAAAAATAAGCAAGGACTATGCCGACAAGGGCGTGGTTGTTATCGGTATCTGTGCTGACCTTTACGATTACATCAGGCAGGAGAACAGTGCCGAAAAAATCAAGGATGCTGAGGATATTATTGCCGACACGGGTGTGACTTATATGAATATCATTCCTTCCGTTTCACTCAACGAGGCAAAGCTTGATTATATCAATACCTTCCCCACAACCTATTTCATCAATGAGGACGGAGAGATTATCAGCGAGTATATCGGCTCAAGGTCATATAATGAGTGGGGCAGAATAATTGAGAGTATGCTGTAAGAAAAACAAGTAAAGTTCTTTTGTGTCACTTTTCTTACAAGAAAAGTGACGGCTGCCCGCCGAGGGCGTAAATAAAAACAGGCACCGCTTTGGTAAAAACCAAGGCGGTGTTTTTGCTTGCATAAGCGTAGAAAAAAGCCGCAGATTTTCATCTGCGGACTTTCGATATGCTTTTACTTCATTCCAGCTCAACTGCCTGCACAAGCAGGTTTACACAGCCTTCACTTCCAAGCACGCTGCTGTCAAGGGCGAGGTGGTAGTTTTCAATTTTACCCCATTCTCTGCCCGTGAAGTATTTGTAATTCACGCTGCGCTTGCCGTCCTTTTCTTCAAGTCGCTTCTGCGGGCTCTTGTCACGGACGCCGTAAAGCTCAACAATCCTCTTTGCACGGTATTCATCATTTGCGTGGATGAAAATGTTGAGGCAGTCGGTACGGTTGCGGAGAATGTAATCGGCGCACCTGCCCACAATCACGCAGTTGCCCTTTTCGGCAAGCTCGGTGATAATACGGCTCTGAGTTGTCCAGAGATAGTCAGAGGCGCTCATATGTCCGCCTACGGCGTGGGGAGCGGCGCTTCCGAGGGCGTAGGAGAGAATGCTCCTGCCGGGAGCGTATTCACCTGCATCTGCTATGTAAGAGGGGTCAAAGCCCGTTTCCTCGGCAACCTTGTTTGTAAGCTCGCTGTCGTAGTAATCATAGCCGAGCCTTTTTGCAAGCTCCTTTGCAATGCTTCTTCCGCCCGAGCCGAACTGACGGCTTACGGTTATTATCTTTTTCATATACATTGCCTCCTTTGACTGTTTCTATAATATATTATACAATTATGTGCTGTGAAATGGCAATATTAAAATTTAACAAAAGGAATGCACGAATATATAGAAAAACACGCTCAGGAAGACATATGCCTGCATATAAATTGGTTTACATCGGATTAGACTAACATTATATAAAAAATATCAAGCGGTTTAAGGACATATTTAACAGCTTTATGAGGGTC